>JAHEZG010000243.1 GCA_023251195.1 Chitinophagaceae bacterium
AGATTTAAAAGTTCAGTTGGAAGAAGTAAAGGCAACACCTGATATTTCAGGAACCGAATTGTTAAAAGAATACAAATGGTTTTATCGAATTCTTAAAAATAAAATCTCACCTGTTTTATTTGGTCAGCTGGAAGATGAAAAACAAATTGAAGACATTGAGTTGCCAGAAAGTTTGTATGATTATCTGGCTGAAACATTAACCAAGTTAAATGAATTTGCACAGAAGGAAAAAGGTGAAGTGGACAAAGCGGATATTGCTTCAGTAGTCTCTTACAAATCCGGAATTCCTATTGGTAAAGTGCAGGCGCAGGAGCAGGAGAAGTTGATGAACATGGAACAGTTCCTGAAGAAAAGAGTTATCGGTCAGGATCATGCTTTAAAAGCTGTTGCTGATGCCGTCTTGGAATCTCGCTCAGGTTTAAATAAAGCAGGACAACCAATCGGATCATTTTTCTTTCTCGGCCCAACAGGTACCGGAAAAACAGAAGCCGCTAAAGCAACCGCCGATTTTTTATTCAATGACGAAACAGCAATGATTCGTTTTGACATGTCGGAATTTAAGGAAGAACATTCAGCTGCCTTGTTATATGGTGCGCCTCCGGGATATGTTGGTTACGAAGAAGGCGGAATGCTGGTAAATAAAATTCGTCAGCAGCCGTATGCGGTGGTGTTGTTCGATGAAATTGAAAAAGCGCATCCATCAGTATTCGATATTTTCTTGCAGATATTGGATGAAGGAAAAATGCACGACCGATTAGGCAAGGAAGGAGATTTCTCCAATGCTCTTATTGTTTTCACATCAAACATCGGCAGCGAATGGATTATTGAACAATTTGGAAAAAAGATAATGCCCAAGTCGGCGGACTTAATGGAAATTATGACAAAGCATTTCCGTCCTGAATTTTTAGCGCGTGTAACCGAGATCGTTCCGTTCGCACCAATCAGTGAAGAAAATGTGGTTAAGATTTTTGACATACATGTAAAAGGATTATTCGAAACACTGAAGAAGCAAGGCATCACCTTGCAACTTTCTGATGAAGCTAAAAAAGCATTCGCCATGATGGGCTTTACTCCTAAGTACGGAGCGCGACCAATTACAGGGGTTATCAGAAATCAGTTGCGCCGTCCACTTTCAAAAATGATTATTTCCGGACAGGTAAAAAAAGGAAATACCATTTCGATTGATAAGAAGGAAGATGAAATTGTTTGGTCAGTAAATTAAATTTTTAATAAAGCATTTGCAAGTGTCTTGTTCAGCTCGGCCTATAGGCGATTTGAAATAAATGTTACAACCTGTTCATGCGGGATGGGTTGAGCAGTCCGAAGATTATCAATACGGCAGTGCTCGTAATTATCAGGAGTTAAAAGGGTTGATTGAAATGGATCCTATTACATCTACCGTTTCAATTCATTACTAAACAACAAACTCAGGCAAATCAACTGTAACAGTTGAGAACTGTTTAGATCAAACTGTTACATCACTGCAACTCACCAACAACCAAAAGCAAACAATAGATATGAGCACTTACTCTAGAGGCATATATTTTATTAAGTGTATTGATGTTAAGCAGCAAATGGTGTTGAAGGTTGTTAAGGAGTAAAGCAGTTTGCAGTTTACAGAAATACAGTTTATAAAGATTCGCCTACACAAAAATCTTAGCTATAAGATTTTAATTTGTTAAAGCGCATTAACAGGATGGAGTAATACAAAAAGGAAGTTTATTAAACTTTAATCACGCACACATTTATTGATTTGGAAATGTGAATTATAGAATTATTTTTGAAGCAACAATAATTTCTTAAATTTTTTAAACTAAAATTATGGGAGCATTTGAATACGGGGTAGGCGGAAACGCAGTACCGAATGAAGCATCAGAAGCAATGGCGGATATTTCGCAGAACAAAACTTTGTTTGTTCAGAAATTAACTTCCGACCCACCAATTAAACCTGAAGCTGTTTATGATTTGAAAACAGTGGAAGATGTTTTCGAACACTTCAAACCAAACATTGATTTAGATTTGGAAGGTGCTGATGGAAGTTCAGTGAAGGAAAATGTTAAGTTTCATAACTTAGGTGATTTCGGTACAAAAAATATTACTGAACAAAGTAAATTTTTGAAAGACCTGAATTTGCAACAGGATCAATACATGACCATCATAAAGCAATTGAAATCAAACAAGCTTTTAAAATCAGTAGTTGAAAATACTGATAATAAAGCTGCGTTTGTGGATGCACTGAAAGCAATGATTCAGGATATTGAAGACTCAGGAAAATAACAATTTTTAAAAACATCTCAACATTTAATAATGGCTGAATTAGAAAAATCCACCGAACAAGCGCAGGAAAAATTATTTGAAAGACTGGAGGCACCTGCTGAAGTGTTAACCAGCAGCATGAGTAAATTGGCCAAAGTTGGCGGTTTCGATTTTATTGAAACAACAATTGAAGGCACTAAAAATCTGAACCCTGAGAGAAAAGCCCTGAAGAAAATTTTTCTTACAGAAGCAGATAAAAAGAATGAGCGCAATGCGTTGAAGAAAAAACTGACGCTTTGGTTGTCGGTTCTTTCCGAAAATAATTCGATCGCTGATATGATTGAAAGCAGTTCAACAAAAGCAGAGTCAGCTTCAAAAACTTTAAAGAAAAATTTAAAGAAAACTTTAGAAGCCACTCGCTCGCTCGAAGAAAACTATCGTTCAGTAGCTTTGTTTTTCAAAAATACCGAATCAGATAAACTGAAGAATGTAACGATTGTGAATGCAGATATGGAGCAATTGCAGGATCTGGATAATACCCGCTTCATTGATTATGTGGCAGGTGAATTAAAAGCGAATTATGATCGTCTTGATCTGCGCGATAATTATTCGTTGATGGTTGTTCCGGGTTACCTCGGCTCAAACAAGGTGGTTGAAAAATGGGCGAAAATTGCTTACGATAATAAGGTGATGATGGTAACTGATTTCCGTAATCTGGATTCAGTGGATGAAGTGGTTGACTTGTTTGAATCTGCTAACCTGAGTGGTGGAGATATTTACAAATCAAATTGTATTATGACTTGCAATTACTTAGTTGGTCGCGGAAAAAATGAGGAGGTAGGAGAAGAAGAAGATGTTTTTGTTCCAGGGTCTTCAGCGCTTGCGGGTAAAATTTATTCTACCTTAATGTCGCAGGTTACTGCCGGTAAAAAACATGGTAGCATGAATGAAGTGGACGGAGTTAAATTCCCGTTGAAGAAAAGTGAAATTTCCAATCTTGAAAAAATTGGATTGGTTCCAATGGTGAATGAATACGGAAAGGTAATGGCTTTCTCAGCTAAAACTTTATTCAATGGCGATAATCTTGGATTGCAGACTTATTCGGTTGTTCGTGTGTTCGATTACATCACAAAAGTTTTAGTTGACTTTTTAAATCGTCGCGCATTTGAAAACTGGACTTCGTTAACCGAAAAAGATTTGCGTGCGCAAATTGTAAGTTTCCTCGATCGAGTTACCGGCCCAACCAAACTGATTGAAAGTTTCAAGATAATGAAGTTTGAGAAGGATGAAAATATTAAGGATAAAATAAACCTTGATATTCACATGACTCCCTACTTCCCGGCTAAAAGTTTCATAGTTAAATTAGATGGACAGAAAGGAGAAGATGCTGAAACAACCTGGGCAAGTTCTTATTCACAACAATAATTTTTTTAAAATAATTAAAACCCAAAACCAATTACCATGGCATTCAATGCAAAATTAAAAGTAGGAGGAAAGGAATTTGACATCCAGAACTTTAGTTACAGTTTTCGCCGGGACACTGATTCCAAAGGCAAACCATCTTCAGCTATCTATGGTGGAACCGTAGATTTTGTACTTGAGACAGTGAAAGAACAAGTACTTTTAGAATCAATGATTAATTCACCTACAAAAGCACTAGCTTGTACCATTACTATCTCCAATCCGGACGGTGAGGGAACATTGAAAGAAATTACTTTGACTGATGCTTATGTTATTGCATTCAGTGAAAGTATCAGTAAATTTAGTGGTGAAACAATGACTTATAACATTACCATGTCATGCCGTGAAATTAAAGTAGGTACTGCAACACTTACTAACGAGTGGCCTAAATAATTTAATTTTTTTGTCGGATATCATTCTTGAATTAATTCAATAAGATTTTTAATTCATTTTCAGAACCACAAAGGATGGCGGAATTTTCTACCTTCCTTTGTGGTTTTTTAATCTAATTTTTATGGCTCAGGAAATTAAAGTTTCAATTACTTTAGAAGACGGAAAGGATATTCAATACTTTTCTCATTTCAAGATCACTCAAAAAATAAGCGATCATAGTTTTTTTGAGATTTCATTTCCAATGGAGGTATTAGAGAAATCTGATTCATTCATTCTGAACGATGCCAAAAAATATATCGGAACCATAGTTTCGATAAATATGCAGGGCAAGCAAAGTGAAGATGAAGCCAATAATTTCAAAGGATTAATTACAGAAATAAAACTTTCCAACGAGCATGGCTCTTTTGGTGATTTGATTTTTTCAGGATACAGCCCTACAATATTATTGGAGGGTGGTGATAATTTAAAATCATTTTCAGAAACTAACATAAAAAAAATTGTAGAAGAGATAACTAATATAATCCCCTCAAATGTTGTGTCCGTATCCAACAATCCTAAATCATCAACTGCCATTCCCTATATTGTTCAATACAACGAAAGTGATTTTAACTTTTTAAACAGAATTGCGGTTCAGTTTGGCGAATGGTTTTATTACGATGGATCCAAATTAATTTTCGGTACCCCTAAAGAAGAAAAATCTGTTTCAATAGAGTATTTAAGAGACAGCGACGACATCAAATTATCTATGAGCGTTTCGAATCTTAAATTTTCTTCTTATCAGTATGATTACATGAAAAAGGAAATTATAAGCCAGGCCTCAGCAAATGTTTCGGGTTTGGATCCTTTAGGGAAACATGCTTTTTCGCAATCAGAAAAATTATTTCCCAATGCTGTATTGCAACAAAGTGAACGACCTGTTACAGTAAAAAAGGAAGTGGAAGAATTGGTTAAATCACAATCAGCTGGAACGGCTGCTTCATTTGTTACACTTAAAGCTGAAACGGATATTCCTTCTTTAAAGTTAGGTTCACTCGTTTCCATCACATTAAAAAATCAGGAAAATAAAAGCAGCGATGCTGGTAGTTTCCGGATAATTGAAATTCATCATACTTCAGATGGTATAGGAAATTATGAAAACTCTTTTGTCGGTGTTCCGGAAAAAATAGAAACACCTCCTGCATATAATGAAGAAGTTATTTATCCAAAAGCTGAAACGCAACCGGCTATTGTTATTGACAATAAAGACCCGGAAGGACTAGGACGAGTGAAAGTGAAAATGTTCTGGCAAACTGATAATGGAACTCCTTGGCTCCGAATGGTACATCCCCATGCTGGAAACGAAAAAGGATTTTATTTTATTCCGGAAATTGATGAAGAGGTAATGGTAGGGTTCGAACATGGTGATGCAGATGCTCCTTATGTTATAGGTGCGATGTACAACGGGAAAGACAAACCTATATGGAATCAGGATAAAAACTATCTGAAAGCGATTAAGACTATCAGCGGTAATATGATTTGGTTTAATGATGAAGGTGGAAAAGAAGAAATAAAAATTGTAAATAAAGATGCACAAAATGAAATTTCACTTACCCTTCAGGACAATGGATTAATAACCATTAAAGCAAAAGATAAAATAATTTTCGATGCACCGAAAATTGAAATGAAGTGTAAAGAAATGAAAATTGATTCGGAGAATAAAATTGAGGTTACTACAAAAGAGACCACCATTAAATCACAGCAGAAATTTAGTGTGGAAACAATGTCAGCAGAAGTTAAAGCAAGCAAAGATTTAAAAATGCAAGCTGCTCAATTAGAAATTAAAGCCGATGCTACCGGTAAAGTTTCGGGTGCAAAAATGGAAATTGAAGGAAGTGCAACTTTAGATTTAAAAGCCGGAGCAATGGCA
>JAHEZG010000013.1 GCA_023251195.1 Chitinophagaceae bacterium
CCAGATCATTTGCTTCGAGTGCAGTTTTAAATCGTGTGTTGATGTCGTCAATCTTTTTTTGATTTTCCAGCACACGCGGATTGGTGGAGCGATACATGGCTTCATCAAAACTTTCGCCGAAGCGCGCACGCGATTTTTCAACTTCCTTTTCAATCTTCGCTTCAATCTTGGCAATGTGATCTTCAATCAGCACATCGGCGCGGTATCTTTTTTTCGAATCTTTATTGTCAATGAGCGGATCATTAAAAGCATCCACATGTCCGCTTGCTTTCCAAACGGTCGGGTGCATAAAAATGGCGGAATCAAGCCCCACAATATTTTCGTGCATCTGCACCATTGACTTCCACCAGTAGTCGCGGATATTTTTTTTCAGTTCCACACCATTTTGCCCGTAATCATAAACCGAACTGAGTCCATCATAAATTTCACTTGATTGAAAAATGAAACCGTATTCTTTCGCGTGCGAAATAATTTCTTTGAATAAATCTTTTTGTTCTGCCATAGCGGCGAAAATAATTTGATAATTTGGTGATTTGATAATTTGATGGTGAAAGAAATACTTATTGACTAAATATTTCTTTTTTTTAATGCCTGCGAAATGTTCAACTTCGAAACTTTAGAATGAGAGAGTAATATTTTTTACCATTAAAATCAGATGGTTTAAATTGCCGTTTTAATTTTCAACCCTGAAAAATAATGTTCAATTCATGAAAAATTTTTTACTTCTTCTGGCAGTTATTTTTCTCTCGTTTTTTGCTTATGGTCAGGTACCTCAGGCCTTAACTTACCAGGCTGTTGCACGCAATGCAGCTGGTAATGCAATTATAAATTCAACAATCAGTATTCGAATTTCAATAAAGGATGTAACCTCTACAGGGCCTACACTTTATTCCGAAACGCACTCAGTTACAACCAATCAATTCGGATTATTTACAATTGCTATTGGCACGGGGTTAATTCAGTCAGGAGTTTTTTCAACTATTAATTGGGCGCTTGGTTCAAAATACATGAAAGTTGAAATGGATGCCACTGGTGGTTCTGCCTATATTGATATGGGTACTTCGCAACTATTAAGCGTGCCTTATGCATTAGTTGCAGGTAGTGTTATTAATACCTCAGCCGGCGATGATTGGGGAGCACAAACTGCAATAACAAATCCAACCATTGGCGGAAACGGAACAACCGCAAGTCCACTCGGCATAGCACAACAAGGTGCATCATCAGGACAAACCTTAAAATGGAATGGTTCGCAGTGGGTGCCCGCGAATGATATGGTAGGAGCCGGCGGCGATAATTGGGGAACACAAATAGTCATTACCAATTCAACTTTATCGGGAGCAGGAACTTCAGCTTCACCCCTTGGAATGGCTCAGCAAGGTGCCACAACCGGACAAACTTTAAAATGGAATGGAGCTGCATGGGCACCGGCAAATGACATTGATAACGATGCTCAAACCATTTCTTTAGTTGGTTCCAACCTTTCAATTAGCAATGGAAATTCTGTAACACTTCCCTCTCCAATAAATTATGCAGCTGGTGTTGGGATAAACATAGCAGGAAATGTTATTACCAATACAGGAGATGTAAGCAATACCAATGAATTACAAACCTTATCGGTATCAGGCAATCAATTAACAATATCAAATGGAAATACAGTGGCAATTAATACCGGAACCAATTACACAGCCGGAACAGGTATTGATGTTACAGGAACAGTGATTACCAATACATCACCTGATCAGATTGTTTCAATAACCGGAACAGGGAGCGCCAGTGTTTTTGGCACTTATCCGAATTTTACAATCAATGCAACCGACGATCAACAACTTTCAATATCAGGAAATCAACTGACTATTTCCAATGGTAATTCAGTTAATATTCCCGTGCAAACTCCCTATACTGCCGGTGCCGGAATCGGAATCGTCGGAACTACAATCACCAATACTTCGCTTAATACAGATAACCAATTACTAACTATTGCCGGAACAACTATTTCTATATCCAATGGCAACTCTATTAACCTTCCTGTGCAAACTCCATATACTGCAGGTACCGGAATTGGCATAGCAGGAACAGTAATTTCAAATTTAAATCCTGATCAAATTGTAACCATTACAGGAACCGGAGCTTCAACAGTTACTGGAACCTATCCTAGTTTCACCATTAATTCCATTGACACCGATACAGATGCTCAAACGCTTTCGGTTTCAAACGATACACTTTTTATCAGCAACGGAAATAATGTAGTACTTCCAACTGGTTCAAATTATTCGGCTGGAACGGGAATAAACATTACAGGAAATGTTATAACAAATGCATCTCCCGATCAGGTAGTTACTTTATCAGGCACAGGAATGTCAACTGTAACAGGAACTTATCCGGGATTTACAATTTCTACTGTTGCTTCAACCGATGCTACATTAACCGGAAACGGCACCGGAGGAATTCCATTAAGAATTGCTCAGCAAGGTGCAACTGCCGGACAGGTATTGAAATGGAATGGCGCTTCATGGTTACCTGCAAATGATATTGATATAGATGCACAAACTCTTTCAATCGCCGGAAATATTTTGTCATTGACAAATGGTGGAAGTGTTACCCTGCCAACCGGTGCTACTTACCTTGCAGGCAGCGGAATAAATTTAACGGGAACCACTTTCAGCAACAATGCAATTACAGATTTAACACTTACAGGTAATGGCACTGCAGGAACTCCATTAAAAATTGCACAACAAGGAGCCACGAATGGTCAAACATTAAAATGGAATGGTATTGCGTGGTTGCCTGCCAATGATATTGATACCGATCTTGATCAGCAGAATCTATCTATCGCAGGAACAACTTTAACCATCAGTAATGGAAATAGTGTAACACTTCCTGCCGGAACTGTTTATGCAGCAGGCAGCGGAATAAATTTAACCGGAACAACTTTTAATAACAATGCACAAACCGATGCAACACTCACCGGAAACGGAACGGTAGCCACACCATTAAAAATTGCACAGCAAGGAGCAACTAACGGGCAGGTGTTGCAGTGGAATGGAACCACATGGGTTGCTGCTACTTTAACAGCTGGCGGAACTTTAGGTCAGGTAGTTAATACCGTATTCGGTACATCAGCTATTGTAATAAATACCACACCGGTCGTTTGGTTTTTAGTTCCGGGTTTAACCCAAACTATAAATGTGCCCTCTGGATTTACTGCATTTATAAGTACTGATGGCGGCGTAGCCGGAAGCGGAACTCTTGCCAATCAATATTCGATAGTTGATATAGCAATTTTTATTGATGGCGCATATAATGCACCAGGTGGTGGTTATAAAAGATTGGTTGCAGCTAATACTGACTTCTTAACTCAAATGATTACTAATTGGGATGTATCATTAACTGCACCGCTCGCAGCGGGAATTCATACAATTGATGTAAAAGCAATTTACAGTGGTGCACTTGGTTGTACAGTAAGTGGCGATGCCACCAGTGTTTTGCAAGGGCAGTTAACAGTTATGCTCATTAAAAATTAATTATCATTTTATAAAAAATTTCACAACTCACATTCTTTTTTATTTTCACAAACTAAATTTTTTTTTAACCATGAAGTATTTCACACTTTTTACATTGCTACTTGCATCTTTTTATTCATCGGCTCAAAGTTTATCGCCATCAGTTATTGCCTCCTATGGCAAGTGGTCTGATAACGGGGGGTATACACTTTCTTCTACCAGTGGAGAAATGATGATTCAAACTTTTACAGGTGGCGTTAACATTTTAACTCAGGGATTTCAACAGCCGGATGAAAAAACTGTTGGTATACAGGAATTGAATGCCGATGGTTTCAGTATTCAGATTTTTCCGAACCCGACCAGTGATTTAGTTACAGTAAACCTGCAATCATCCAATGCTGATTCCTATTCAGTAGTTATGTATGATTTGTTAGGAAGAAAATTAGCACTTCCCGGAACTTTTGATCAAAGTAATTCACAATTACATCAAACTTTTAATTTATCACAACTTGCTTCAGCCACTTATTTTCTTTGTGTAATAAATGCACAGGGTGAAATAAAACACTCATTTAAAATTCAAAAAATTTCTTACTAAATAAAATCAAACCTTACACTAACAATGAAAATTATTACTACCATTTTAGCATTTTGCTTTATCAGTGCACTTGCATTTGCACAAATCCCGCAACAGTTAACTTACCAGGCTGTGGCCAGAAACTCAACAGGCAATGCAATAATTAATACTGCCGTAAGCGTTCGTATTTCTATTAAAGATGTTACTGCTACCGGTACCACTCTTTATTCTGAAACACACTCGGTAACAACAAACCAATTCGGACTATTTACTTTACCTGTGGGTGGGGGAACTATTGTTTCCGGAACTTTTGCTTCTATTAACTGGGCAACCAACGCAAAGTTTATGAAAGTTGAAATGGATCCTGCCGGAGGATCAACATACATTGACATGGGAACTTCGCAATTGCTGAGTGTTCCTTATGCATTGGTTGCAGGCAGCGCTATAAATAATCCTTCGATATCGTTAAATGATTTGACTGATGTTACTTCAACCGGGGCAACTACAAATCAGGTTTTATTGTGGAATGGAACACAATGGGTACCTGGAAATATTAGCGGTGGCGACAACTGGGGTACACAAACAGCAGTGACCAATTCTACTTTAAGCGGAAATGGAACATCTGTTTCTCCACTTGGGCTTGCACAACAAGGTGCATCATCAGGTCAGGTATTAAAATGGAATGGAACCAACTGGGCACCGGGTGCAGATAATGTTGGAGCAAGCAGTGGTTCAGTAAATGTAACCGCCAGATTAATTGGCGATGGTACATTGGCAAATCCACTTGATATTGCTCAACAGGCTGCAACAGCCGGTCAGGTTTTAAAATGGGGCGGAAGCAGCTGGGTTCCATCAAACGATGCCGATGCACAAACATTGAATTTAATTGGAAACACTTTGTCATTAACTAATGGCGGAAGCGTGGTTTTACCAACCGGTACTACTTATTCTGCAGGAACAGGAATTAATTTAGGAGGAAATATTATTACCAATACAGCTCCGGATCAAACTGTAGTTCTTACCGGAACCGGTGGAACAACTGTAACAGGTACCTATCCGAATTTTACAATTAACTCAACAGCAGGTGGTGGATCTTATACAGCCGGAACTGGAATCAGTATTGCCGGTAATGTTATTACAAACACATCATTAAATACTGATGCCCAACAACTATCAGTTGCAGGAAATCAATTAACTATTTCAGGTGGCAACACTGTTACAATGCCAACCGGAACTACTTATACTGCAGGAACCGGAATAAGCCTTGCCGGAAATGTTGTTACCAATACTGCCCCCGATCAAACTGTTACATTATTAAATGGAACCGGAATTAATGTAACCGGAACTTATCCAACATTTACTATTAATGCAACCGGTGGCGGAGGAGGAATTGGCGGTTCTGGCACCTTAAATTACATTCCAAAGTTTACTCCTAATGGAACTACACTTGGCAACTCCAGAATGTTTGATAACGCAACTAACATTGGTGTAGGTACTATTCTTCCAACAGATTTTCTTCATCTGAATAGCACAGCTGCGACTTATGTAGGTATAAACATGACCAATACAACTACAGGATCATTAACCACTGATGGGTTTTATGTTGGAATGAATTCAGCAAATGGAGATGGCCTTTTATATGAAGCGGAAAATCAACCGATAACAATTTTTACAAATGCATTGCAAAGAATGGTAATTGATGCTGCAGGAAATGTTGGAATTGGAACTACCACACCTATTTCATTACTGCATGCCGAAGGAAGTAATGCACTTTTCCTTTCAAGATTTATAAATACCAATAATGCTGGATATGCATCATTAAGTGCAAACACAGCTGCAATTGGAGCCGGAACTGGTTCAGGTGTTACTGGATTAACTTACCAAAGCAATGGTTTTGGTCTTTGGGGTGAAAATGATAATAATACAGGTACAGGGGTGTTAGGTACCGGAGCCAATGTTGTCGGTACTACTATGCTCACTGGTTCCGGTGGAGCATTTACCGGGTTTCAATGGGGTGCTGTTTCAAAGAATGATGATTTTTCAAGTGGTGTTGAGCAGGGAGCTTTATATACTCTTGATGGAGGCAATAACGAAGTAATTGTTAACTATTGGGATGCAACAAATATTCACTATAAAATTTTTGGCACTGGAACAGTTTCAACAATTGTTAATGATTTAAACGGAAACCCTGTTACACTTCATGCACCTGAAAGCCCTGAAATTTACTTTGAAGATTTCGGACAAGGAGTTTTAGTAAATGGTAAAGCTCACATTGATATGGATCCGATTTTGGTAAACACAATTGCTGTTAATGACAAACATCCATTGAGAGTTTTTATTCAATTAGAAGGAAATTGCAATGGAGTTTTTGTTGAAAATAAAACTACAGGAGGGTTTGATGTTGTTGAATTGAATGGCGGAACTTCAAATGTTACATTTCAATGGCATGTGGTTGCTAACCGCGCCGACCAACTTGAGAACGGTCGTTGGGCTCGTTATCAGGATGCTCGATTTGAAGATGCAACTGTAAACGCACCAACCAAACAAGTAAATAAAATTGAAATTGTTGATCAGAAATCACCAGATGTAGTAAATACAACTGATTTAACTATTGATAGTAAGGTAAAAGCTGCTACAAAAAAATAAATTATTTCTTTAAATATTTAAAAGGTCGCCCAAATCCGGGCGACCTTTTTTTGTATCATTACTTAGTCACGAAAGTGTAAGTTGTTTGTGAAATATTAATTCGCCGTTGCGGTTATCAATTGCAACACACTTTATTCGCTGCGCACAATATTTCATGTCAGTAAAAGTTCAGGGTCTTACAAAAATGTATGGCGAGCAAAAAGCCATCGACAACATTTCATTTGAAGTGAAGCCGGGTGAAGTGCTTGGATTCCTCGGCCCCAATGGTGCCGGCAAAAGCACCACCATGAAAATCCTTTCAGGCTTTATACCACAAACCACAGGCAAAGCTTTTGTATGCGATTTTGATGTAGAAAAAAATTCGTTGAAAGCAAGAAGTAAAGTTGGTTACTTACCCGAGAACAATCCGCTTTATACTGATATGTATGTGAAAGAATTTTTGTTATTCGTTGCCGGATTAAATGGAATAAAACACAAGCATCGAAAATCAAGAATGGAAGAAATGCTTGAAGTTACCGGATTGAAATCGGAGATGAATAAAAAAATCGGGGCGCTATCAAAAGGTTATCGTCAGCGTGTGGGATTGGCGCAAGCGCTTATTCATGACCCTGAAGTTTTAATTTTAGATGAACCAACATCCGGTCTTGATCCGAATCAGTTAGTGGAGATTAGAAACTTGATTCGTGAATTAGGCAAAGAAAAAACTGTGATACTCTCCACGCACATCATGCAGGAAGTGCAGGCATTGTGTCATCGCGTTATTATTATTAATAAAGGAAAAATAGTAGCCAATGATACTGCCGAAAATTTACAGCGAACTACTTCAAATGAAATAATAGTGAAAGTAAGTTTTAAAGAAAGTGTGAATGAAAAACTGCTGATGCAAATTGAAGGAGTGAAGAATGCAAGAAATGTTGGTGCAAATAATTTTGAAATGAATTCGGATGCTGACATTCAGGAAAAAGTTTTTCGTTTCGCTGTTGAAAACAAACTCACCATACTTTCATTGCAACAGGAAAAACAAAACCTGGAAGAAGTGTTCAGACAATTAACAAAGAGTTGATTTGATGATTTGGTAATTTGATGATTTGATAATGAAATACCAAAATGAAATTGAAATAAAAATTTTACGAAGAGAAGAAGTTCCACTTTTCAAAAAAGTGGAACTTCTATTCAAACAAAAAAAATAAACAAATCAACTTTGCTAACCATTTTTAAAAAAGAGCTCAGCAGTTTTTTCAGCAGCATAACTGGTTATGTGGTCATGCTTGTTTTCTTGCTGGCGTTAGGTTTATTCGTTTGGGTTTTCCCCGATAGCAATGTGCTTGATTATGGTTATGCATCACTCGATCCGCTTTTCTTCTACGCACCGTGGATTTTTATTTTTCTGATCCCGGCCATCACCATGAAATCTTTTTCTGATGAAATAAAAACCGGAACAATAGAACTACTCAGTACCCGACCTGTAACTGATTTGCAAATTGTATTAGGAAAATATTTCGCCTCTCTTTTTCTGGTTGTGTTTTCAATTGCTCCAACACTTTTATATTTCTATACCATCTATCAACTCGGTAGTCCAAAAGGCAATATGGATATTGGTGCTACATGGGGTTCTTACATCGGATTAATTTTTCTCAGTGGAACTTTCGTGAGCATCGGCATTTTTACATCCTCTATTACAGGTAATCAGATTGTTGCTTTTATACTGGCAGTGTTTCTCTGTTTTTTTTCGTATCAGGCTTTTGATATGCTCAGCAAATTGAATTTTTTTGCCGGAACATTTGATACAGTTGTTCAAAACATCGGAATCAATTATCACTATCAATCAATCAGCAGGGGAGTAGTTGATACTCGCGATGCACTTTATTTTATTTCATTCATCACCATTTTTATTTTAATGACGCGCACTTCAATCCAAAGCCGGAAATGGTAAACTGAAATTATGAGCAGCACAAAAAGAAAATCAAATAAACAATCCATTCTCTTCCGCCTTTTAGTGGTGATTGGAATAATTGTGTTGTTGAATTTGCTGGCTTCAAGATTATTTCTTCGATTGGATTTAACAAGTGATAAACGATTTACCATCTCCGAAAAAACAAAAGAGATGCTTCGCAATTTGAATGACGGAGTATTTGTTAAAATTTATCTTACGGGTGATATGCCTGCCGGATTTAAACGATTGTCGAATTCAACCAGAGATTTATTAGATGAAATGAAAATATATGGTGGCAACAATCTGCAATATCAGTTTGAAGATCCACTGGAAGGAAAAACAGAAAAAGAAAAAAATGAAATACTAAAAGAACTCGCACAAAATGGATTGGAACCAACCAATGTAACAGTTAAAGGAGAAGATGAATATTCGCAGAAATTAATTATTCCGGGTGCGGTTGTTTACTTTCAGTCAGGTGTTGGCGTTCCTGTTAATTTATTAAATAATGAGAGCGGTATGAAATCGCAACTCGCCTTAAATAATTCTGAAGCGCAGTTAGAATATAAATTTTCTTCTGCCATAAAAACGCAGCTCTCACCAACAAAAACCCGAATTGCTTTTCTGCGCGGACATGGAGAAAGGGAGCTCTATTATTTATACGACTTTGTAAAAACAATTACCTCGTTTTATGAAGCAGATACTATTTTATTAAATCAGGTGATTGATGTAAGAAGGAAAGCAGATGTTTTAATAATTGCGCAACCAACTAAGTCAATAAACGAGCAGGATAAATATAAAATAGACCAGTTTATAATGAATGGCGGAAAAGTTCTTTGGTTGCTGGATGCACTGAATGCATCACTCGATAGCCTCACACAAAAACCGGCTATGCTTGCCATAAATTATTCTCTCAATTTAGATGATCAGTTATTTACTTATGGTGTTCGGCTCAATGCCGGATTGTTAATGGATCTGGCATGCAATCAAATACCGCTTATGGTTCAGAATAATAATTCAACCACTAATCAACCGCAGTTTCATTTATTTCCATGTCCGTATTTCCCGGTGCTATTTCCGGCTTCAGAGCATCCGGTTACTTATGGCATTGATGCAGTTAGTACTTTATTTCCATCCACACTTGATACAGTTGCTACTTCAGGAATAAAAAAAACAATACTGCTCCATTCTTCAAAATATTCAAAACTGGTATTTGGCCCTTATATGATAGACATGCGCGAACTAAGAAAAGAACCCGATGTAAATTCATTTAACAAAAAAAATTATCCGGTAGCGGTTTTACTCGAAGGGAAATTTAAATCGTTGTATAAAAACCGAATGCCTGAAAAGTTAAAAATAGTTTTAGCCGATTCATTAAAAACACCTTTCATCGAAAACAGCAGTGAAAATAAAATGATTGTTGTTGCCGATGGCGACATGGCAAGCAATGAGTTCAGCAACAAGGGCCAACCATTTTCACTTGGATATTATAAATACACAGGTGATTATTTTAACAACAAAAATTTTTTACTCAATTGCATCGATTATCTGGCCGGTAATCTTAATCAAATTGAAACCAGAGGCAAGCAGGTAAAATTGCGGTTACTTGATGTACAAAAAGTAAAGAGCGAAAAAACAAAGTGGCAATCACTAAACCTTGCCGTTCCCATTGTGTTGATTTTGATTTTTGGCGCCATATTTATTATCATACGCACAAAAAAATATTCGAGATTATAAAATTTATTTACATTTTCAATTAACAAATAATGAAAAAAAATTTTCTCTATTCACTCTTATTAATTGTGATTGGCCTGGCAGTTTATTATTTTATTATCAGAAAGGGAAACAGCACACTTCCAATCAACGAAAAAAATTTTGCAGTGGATGATACTGCCGGAATTGGAAAAATATTTATAGCCGATATGGAAAAAAAATCAGTCACGCTTGAACGGAATTCCAATGGCGTGTGGACAGTGAATGATAAATATGAAGTGCGGCCTGATGCCATTAGCCTGTTATTAAAAACCATCAGGCAATTAAGTATAAAATACCCGGTAGCAACAGCAGCTCGAAACAATGTGCTCAAATCAATGGCTACCAACAATTGCAAGGTTGAAATTTATGATTTGCAAAACAATTTAATTACCGCATACTATGTTGGAGGCGGAACCAATGACTTTAACGGAACCTACATGAAAACTGTTGAGGGAGAAAACCCCTATGTGGTAAGTGTTCCAGGATTTCATGGTGTACTGACTGTTCGATACATCACAGATATTGAACAACTGCGAAGCCGAAGTATTTTTAATTTACCACTCAATCAATTAAAAGAAGTTTCGGTTTACTATACCGAGCAAGCTGATAGTTCATACCGAATAAAAGTGATTGGGGTTGATTCATTTCAATTAATAAATTATCAATCCGGCAAACAAGTAAATCCAAAACTGGTGAGCAAAGACCGTTTGAATCTGTACCTGTCATTGTTTCGATTTATAAACGCCGAAGGATATGAAAACAATAACAAAAAGAAGGATTCAATTTTAATGCAGAAAGCTTTTTGCGAAATTAATGTAGTTGATATTCGCGGTACTATTTACAAAGCAACCTGCTACTACAAACCGGTGAGCCGCGAAACACTTCAACAGTTTTCGAATACCGGTGCGCCAATGGCACACGATGTTGATCATTATTATGCCACCATAAATAACGGAAACGATTTTGTGCTGATCCAGCAATTTCATTTTGGTCGATTGTTTCAAACAATTGGATTTTTCTACATGAAAACTTCAGAAAGAAGTAATAAAAATTAAATGGATTTCTTCAATACAATAAGTGCTGATTCCTGGTTGTATATCATTTTTATATCCATTCTGATCATTTCTTTAATCATAGATTTCGGAAGTTTTCACAAGCCACGAGAAATGAGTTTTAAAAGCGCCATTTTCCAAAGTATCGGATGGGTGAGTGTGGCGCTTTCTTTCGGCTACCTGATTTACAAAAAGGAGGGAAACGAATATGCGCTTCAATATATGTCGGCTTACCTGATGGAATATTCGCTTTCCATTGATAATATTTTTGTTTTTGTATTGATTCTTAATTATTTTAAAATTAAAAAAAAATATTACCATAAAGTTTTGTTTTTCGGAATCATGGGGGCCATTATTTTCAGAACAATATTTATTTTATTGGGAATGGTAATAGTGGAAGAGTTTTCATGGATACTTTACATTTTTGGATTACTGCTCATATATACTGGCTATAAAATTTTAATGAGTGGCCAGGAACCTGAAGTGCATCCGGAGCACAATGTGGTTTACAAATTCATGAAAAAATATTTCAACATTTTACCGGAAGATGGTGATGGATATTTTTTGATTTACCGCGACGGAAAAAAACAGTACAGCATACTTTTTTTAGTAGTTGGTGTTTTGGCAAGTACTGATTTGATTTTTGCCATTGATTCAATTCCGGCGGCTTTTGCAGTTTCGCAACACAAACTTGTAGTGCTCACATCCAATATTTTTGCTGTTATGGGTTTGCGCGCCATGTTTTATTTATTAATGGGTGCAGTAAATAAATTCGATTACCTGCAACAAGGTATTTCATTTGTTCTCATGTTTATCGGAATAAAAATGCTCATCGAAATATTCCATTGGCACATTCCAACAGAACTTTCACTACTTATTATAATTATTATGCTGGGTTCATCGGTGGCACTTTCAATTTTGAAAACAAATGCTAAAAAATAAAAAAAGCCTGAAGTGATCAGGCTTTGAATAAAATCATTTCGGGAGTTATTATTTCAACAAAGTAACATCGCCGGAATTTTCAACTATCACACCATCGATGTATTCAATTTTATAATAATAAACATATACGCCAACATTGCAATTTACTGAATGAAAAGTACCGTCCCAGCCTTCGCCCGGATCCTTGGTTTCAAACAGTAATTCGCCCCAGCGATCGAATATTTTAAGACTATAGTTTAAAATAATACCAGTTGATTTTAAATAAAAAATATCGTTGCGCAAATCATTGTTCGGTGTAAAAGCAGTAGGCGCCCAAATCGTTTCCGGAGGAATAACATTAATAGTTATTGATTTAGTAGATGAACAGCCATTTATATCTACCATTACCACCTGATAAATGGTTGTATCAGACGGTGAAGCTATTGGTGATGAAATTGAATAGCCGCTAAGCGAATTTGTGGTGGTATCCCAACTATAACTTACACCACCTGAAGCAACTAATTGTATGGATTGTCCGCCGTAAATAGTAGTGCTGTCAATATTTGTTGAAACAGGAGTACCGGAACTTACAGTAATATAATTTGCAATTGTTAGTGTATCGCTGAATCCGAGCACATCAAAAATAATTAAAGTAACCGGATAAATTCCTTCATTGGCGTAGCACACAAATGGTGGATTTTGAGCAGTTATAGAATCTGGCACTGCACCCGGAAATTTCCACAACCAACCAATCGGACTTCCGGTAGTTGGTACATAACTATAACTAACACAATCGCCTTCACATATTAAATCATCCGAAACCGTGAATTGTGCATTTAATAAATTGCAATAGGTAACAGTTATAAAATTCGGAAGAAATAATGTATCAGCGCCATAAAGATTAGTTACAATTAATGTTACATCATAAGTGTCGGGTAGCATATAACAAATTTGCGGAGGTATTTGCCCTGAAAAACTAGCAGGTGTTCCACCCGGAAATGTCCAGTCCCAGGTAGTTGCTCCAAGACTTTGATTGTTAAAACTAAAGCAATCACCATTACAACCCGTAACAATGGCTGAAGAAAATGCGGCAGTAGGAACACAACTTGCAACTGAAATATAATTACTGATTAATGTAGTATCACTGCCGTAAGCATTTGTTGCGATTAACTGCACATCATAAGTGCCAGCTGTGTTGTAGCAAATTTGTGGTGGATTTTGTCCTGTAAAAGTAGAAGGAGTTCCGCCCGGAAATGACCAGTCCCAAGAAGTAGTCAATACACTTTGGTCGGTATATGTTATACATTGTGTTTCGCATAAAACCGTTTGCGGTGTATTAAATACTGCTGTTGGTGGTTGGCAATTAGTTACAGTAATATAATTTGGAAAAGTATAAGTATCAATGTTGATCCCGTCGTCAACAGTTAAGGTTACATCATAACTTCCGGGGGTGTTATAACAAATGTTGGTCGGATTTTGACTCAATGAGGAATTAGGGATTCCTCCCGGAAACGACCAGGTCCAACCAATCAGATTAAATCCGGTACTTAAATCAGAATAGTCAATACAAGTATTGTTACAAAAAGTAGTAGTTGGTGTTGAAAAATTTGCATTCGGCAAGGTGCAATTCACTGCATTAATATAAGCAGCCATTGTTAAAGTATCGGAACCAAAACCATTTACCACAATCAAAGTCACATTATAAGAACCAATAGAGCTGTAAGTTATTGGAGGCGGAAATTGTCCACTGTAAGTTGAAGGGGATCCACCAGGAAAACTCCAATCCCAGGAAATCGGAGATCCAAGTGATGCATCTGTAAATACCACTGAATCGCCCTGACAAAAATTTGTTTGGTTTGCGCTGAAATCAGCAACAGCACTTATACAGTTACTGACCACAATACCAATTGAAGTTGAAACCGCAGGAGTGCCACAATTATCGCTTACCGTAAGTGTAATATTGAAAGTACCCGCAGTACTAAAAAGAACGGTTGGGTTTTGAAGTGTTGAAGTATTTGGTGATCCACCTCCTCCAAAATCCCAAGCCCAAACCGAAACCGGACCGAAAGAACTGGTACTGTTAAAAGTTACTGAATCGCCGTTACAAGGGCTGCTTGGATTGAATACAAAATTCGGAAAAATTGAAATTGCCTGACTGTACACCACAATACTGTCAATAGCAACCGATGGATCAGTTCCTAATCCATCATTATTGTTTTGCCAATTAAAACCAAGACGCACATTTGCATTGTTTACAGCAGAGGCAGGTAAAGCAACAGAATAAAATGTCCATTCACCTTGTGGAGCACAACCAGCCGTTAAAGTTGTTGCAGGGTTAGTAATAATGGTCCACGATACACCATCCCAATATTGAAAATTAAAATAATCTTGTAACGATGGAGTAGTTTGTCCGTTGGCCAGGTATCTGAAATCAACATATACCGGATCTCCTGAACAAGAGCAATCTATAATTGGCGTTACCGCCATTTTATGAGTCATTGTATTATAAATACCACCACCAGCATTATAAGCAGCTCCACAATCTCCGGTCGGGCAAATAAAAGGAACAGGTTGGCTGCCAATATGAAGTGTGGCATTTCCGGCGCACGCAGATCCGCACTGTCCAATTAAATTCCCGTTTTCTTCACAGCTTACATACCACAGATTTGCATCAGCTCCATTGGCTCCTGAGTTGGTAACAGTCCAGCCATTAAACCCAATTGCCGGAGTGCCCTGTGCACTAGCCGGAGTTGAAAAATCCTCAGACCAATGGGTTGTTATTTGTGCATTAACATTTAAAGTAAACAACAATGCAAAAAATATATTAATGACAAACAGATTTTTTTTCATTCTAAATTCAGAAAAATTTATTCCGCGATAAATATACGACCAACATGTGAATTGTAGCTTTATCAAATCGAATCAAAATGCCTAACATTGTCCGCTGTTTGCATTCAATATTACATCTTCAATTAAATGGATAATCTTAAAGCAGAAATTAAAAGCATTTCTTCAAAAATTCAGGAGGAAATAATCGGGATTAGAAGACATATTCATGCACACCCGGAACTATCAAATGAAGAAGTAAAAACAGCAGTGTTTATATCACAAAAATTAGTGGAGTGGAATATTCCGCACGAAAAAAATATTGCCGGAAATGGAATTTCAGTTTTATTGAAAGGTGATTTGAAAGGGGAAAAGGTGATTGCCATCAGAGGTGAATTGGATGCTCTTCCGATTTTTGAAAAAAATGTAGTGCCATATAAATCATGCAATGATGGTGTAATGCATGCATGTGGTCACGATGTTCATTCCGCTGCATTACTTGGAACACTCCGGATTTTACAACAACTGAAATCACAATGGGGGGGGACTGTAAAAGCAATTTTTCAACCTGCTGAAGAAAAATTGCCGGGTGGAGGGAGTGTGATGATTGCCAATGGAATTTTAGAAAATCCGAAACCTGATTCTATTTTGGCGCTGCATGTTTTTCCAACTCTGGAATATGGCAAAGTTGGTTTTCGCGAAGGGCAGTACATGGCAAGTGCGGATGAAATTTATATAACTGTTACAGGTAAAGGTGGTCATGCAGCAATGCCCGGCGAATACAACAATCCGCTTTTTATTGCGGCGCGATTGTTAAATGCTTATGAAAATTTGATTGAAGAAACAAAAAAACAATCAGTGCCAACTGTTATTGCTTTCGGAAAAATTACTGGTGCAGGAGCAACAAATGTGATTCCGGATGAAGTGAAAATTGAAGGCACTTTCAGAACAATGGACGAGGACTGGCGAAAAAATACTCACGAAAAATTAAATTCCATAGCGCAAAAAATTGCAACAGAAACTCAATCAACCATTGAATTGAATATTGTAATCGGATATCCGTGCTTGTATAATAATCCTGCACTCACCCAACAAGTAAAATCTGCTGCGGAAATTTTTCTCGGGAAAGAAAATGTAGTTGATATTCCGTTGCGAATGACTTCCGATGATTTCGCTTTTTATTCTCAAGAAATTCCGGGATGTTATTTCCGGCTCGGAACGCGAAACGAAGAGCGCGGAATTATTTCTCCGGTTCACACTGCAACTTTTGATATTGACGAGCGCGCATTGCAAACTGCCACCGGAACAATGGCGTGGATTGCATTGAATTTATTGCAGACAAAATAATTATTGTAATTAGGTATAACACCTTCTGCCCATTAAATTTGCGGCTTCAAAAAATGAGTGCCGCCACTAACATACATCCGATTTTTCATCGCATACTGCAACGGACTGATAAGGAAAATCAGTTACAACAAAATGCCAAAATTTTATGGCTCACCGGCTTAAGCGGTTCCGGCAAAAGCACGATAGCAGAAGCACTCGAAAAAAAATTGCAAGAACAAAATTTTTTTACTGAATTACTGGATGGCGATAACATTCGCGCAGGAATAAATAATAATTTAGGTTTTAGCGATGCCGACCGATTGGAAAATATCCGGCGTATTGCTGAAGTATCAAAACTATTTTTGAATTGCGGCATCATCACCATCAATTCATTTGTCAGCCCCACAAACGATGTTCGCGCTCTGGCAAAAAAAATAATTGGCGAAAATGATTTCATAGAAATTTATGTCAACTGTCCGATTGAAATTTGCGAGCAACGCGATGTGAAAGGTCTTTACGCAAAAGCACGCAGAGGAGAAATTAAAGACTTCACCGGAATCACCGCACCATTTGAAGCGCCCGTTGCGCCTTCAATAGAAATTAAAAGCAACGAACTCACCATTGAAGAATCGGTTGAAAAAATTTTCAATCACATTCTTCCCATCATCACGAAAGAAAAAAAATGAGAGCATATAATTTAACACACCTCAGAGAACTTGAATCGGAAAGTATGTTTGTGTTGCGCGAAGTAGCAGCGCAATTCGAACGACCTGTGTTGCTTTTCAGTGGCGGAAAAGATTCCATTGTGGTTTCGCATCTGGCCCGCAAAGCATTTTGGCCCGCCCCCATTCCATTCAAGTTAATGCATGTTGATACCGGACATAATTTTTCGGAAGCCATTGAATATCGCGATTGGTGGGTGAAAGAAATCGGGGCAACGCTCGTAGTTGCTTCTGTTCAGGATTCGATTGACAAAGGAAGAGTGGTGGAAGAAAAAGGATACAACGCGAGCCGCAATGTTTTGCAAACAACCACCTTGCTCGATGCGATTGAAGAAAATAAATTTGATTGTGCAATTGGTGGTGCGCGTCGCGATGAAGAAAAGGCTAGAGCGAAGGAAAGATTCTTTTCGCACCGCGATGAGTTCGGTCAGTGGGATCCGAAAAATCAGCGACCTGAGTTGTGGAATATTTTCAACGGACGAAAACACATTGGCGAACACTTCCGTGTTTTTCCAATCAGCAATTGGACAGAGATGGATGTGTGGCAATACATCTTGCTCGAAAAAATTCCATTGCCAAGTTTGTACTTCACACACACACGCAAAGTTTTTATGCGTGATGGTGTAATTTATTCAATGAGTGATTTTATGAAATTGAAACCGGAGGAAAAAGAACAGGAAATGGTTGTACGATTCAGAACAGTTGGCGACATGACCTGCACCGGCGCTGTACTTTCTGAAGCATCAAGTGTGGAAGATATAATTGCCGAAGTTGCAGCAGCACGCACAACCGAAAGAGGTTCGCGTCAGGATGATAAACGAAGCGAGGCCGCAATGGAAGACAGAAAAAAACAAGGATATTTCTGATTTGACACTTCGATAAACTCAGTGTGACAGCAGTTGTCATCCTGAGCTTGTCGATGGATGATGATGAGTTTCAATTGCAGGATTTTTAATTTCTAATTTTTTTTAATGACAACAAAAAGTTATTTAGATATGGAACTGCTTCGCTTCACAACAGCGGGCAGTGTTGATGATGGAAAAAGTACATTGATCGGAAGATTGCTGTACGATTCAAAATCAATTTTTCAGGATCAACTCGAAGCGATTGAACACACCAGTCGTCAGCGCGGAGAAGAGACAGTAAATCTTGCTTTGCTCACTGATGGTTTGCGCGCTGAACGCGAACAGGGAATTACAATTGATGTTGCGTACAGATATTTTGCAACACCGAAACGGAAATTTATTATCGCTGATACACCCGGGCATATTCAATACACGCGCAACATGGTTACCGGTGCGAGCACTGCGAACCTTGCAATTATTTTAGTGGATGCGCGTAATGGTGTGGTTGAACAAACTCGTCGTCATTCATTCATTGCATCGCTATTGGAAATTCCACACATTGTTGTTTGCATAAACAAAATGGATTTGATGAATTGGGATGAAGATGTTTTCGAAAAAATAAAATCGGATTACACTTCGTTCGCCGCAAAACTGGATGTGCGTGATATTCATTTCATTCCAATTAGTGCGCTGAAGGGAGACAATGTGGTTGACCCATCGCAAAATATGTTGTGGTACAACGGAAGTACACTGCTTTATCTTTTAGAAAACATTCACATCGCAAGTGATGCAAATCACATTGATGCGCGCTTTCCGGTGCAGTATGTTGTTCGCCCTTACAGCGATAAGTATCACGACTATCGTGGATACGCAGGAAGAATTGCAGGGGGAATTTTTCGTCCCGGCGATGAAGTGGAAATTTTACCAAGCGGATTCAGTTCTAAAATAAAAAGCATTGACACTTTTGAAGGACCGCTTGCCGAAGCATTTCCGCCAATGAGTGTTTGCATTACTTTGGAAGATGACATTGATATCAGTCGCGGCGATATGATTGTGCGGAAAAATAATAAACCTGAAATGAGTCAGGATGTTGACATGATGATTTGCTGGATGAATGACCGACCGTTACAGTTGAATGGGAAATATGCATTGAAACATACAACCCGCGATGCGCGATGTGTGGTGAAAGACATAAAGTATAAAATGGACATCAGCACCATGCACCGATTGACTGACGATAAAAATCTTGGGCGAAATGATATTGGAAGAATCACGATTCGCACCACCGTTCCATTACTTTTCGACAGCTACCGGAAAAACAGAATCACCGGTTCAATTATTTTAATTGATGAGGCCACCAATGAAACTGTGGGTGCGGGAATGATTGTATAATTCCCTAATCAAGAAAACCACTTCTGAAAAAAATGGAGAAGCGACTGCTTCTCCATTTTTTGTAAATGGAATTTACTATGCTGTTTTAGATTGTGTTTATTTTTTAAAATCGAGTGGCACAATTAATTTAAAACTGATGTTTCTCCCCATGTTGTAAACCCCTGTTCTGCCTGTTACATTATTTACAGCTCCGTATTTCAATCTGCTCAAATGACTTTGGTAAGCTACATCGGTTATATTATTTACATTGATATAAAGTGAAAAACATGTTCTCTTTTTGCAAACGAAATCTGCTCCGACCCCTAGATTGAAAAGCGTGTAATGTGGTGTACCAGTTTCGGTTCCGAAAGCAGCATAATATTTATTTTGCATGAAATAATTATCTGCTTCAATATTTATGTATCCGTTTTGAATGCACTTACTGATTTTTTTTGCATTTGCCCGAATCTCAGATGAAAATTTTGGTGCAGGTGTGAATGGTAAATACTTGGTTGAATCGGGTTGATTCTTCTGTATGGATTGCACCAAAGAAAAAGAATTTTCGAAGTGCAACCAATCGAGAGGATGGGGATGAATGTCAATGCTGATTTCACCACCCATTAAACTTGCATCGCCGGAAGAATATTTGAATGTGCTGAAACCATCTGTGATGGAATCACCTCCTGCAACACTTTGCAGTTTGCTCAGGAAAACAAAATTGGTAATGCTATTGCTGAACAAATCAACTTCGGCAGTGATATGGTGTGAGTTTAAGCCAAGTGCAAAATCGAACTGCATACTATTATCTGCCTTGAGTGTAGGAACTCCGATGATGTAATTAATTGTTCCTTCATGCACACCATTAGCTGAAATCTCTGCAATGTTCGGCGCACGGAATCCTCTTGAAATATTCACCTTCGTAAAAATTTTTTCAGTGAACTGATAAGTTGCACCGATGCTTCCTGACACTCCAGTGAAATTGGTATTAAAAGCGGTGAACTGATGAAAAGTTAAAGAGTCGGTGCTTTCAACTTGTTCGCCATCGGGATTCAAGAATAAATCTTTTGCTTTTTCATTTCGTGAATCGTAGCGGACACCTCCACTTATATCTAATTTGTTAATTGTTTTTTTTGCGACAGCAAAAACTCCAATATCAAATAAACTGTATTCAGGAATCAGAAATTCAGTTCCTTTATTTTGAGAGGTCTGCTGCATTCCATTTACTCCGAATGAAAGATTGAAATTATTTTTTTCAGGAAAAATATATTTCGCGTCATAATTGATAGTGTTGAGTAAAAAGAAAAGCCCATAATCATTTGGTGCAAGTATGTCAGCATATTCTTGTCGCTGATTTTGCTGAAAGCCGATAGTTGTTTTTAAACTTCCGTTTCCTAAAATAAAACTGTTATTCAACACTGCTTTGTAGTGATGGATTTTTTGAAAGGGAGTTGAAGGTGTGTATGAGTTAAAATCTTGGTCGGTAGCAATAGCTGCATCTTCTGTTGAATCATTGAATGCAATTGGCTTCAGAAACTGCCCTGTTGCACTGTCTCTTTCACCTTCTACAATTCCTGGAGTTAAGTTGTAAGCACTGAAATGTAAATGGGAATAACCCCATGATTTGTTGAGTCCGATAATTCCACCAATGTTATTTTCCTTGTAACCTGAATTAAAAACAAAGCCATCAAATTTATTTTGAAAAGAGTGCGCGATTTTATTTGAGTAGCGGACATCCCAAATAAATCCTTTTTGATTTCCTGCAAAGTTTCCGGAGTAACCAATTAATCCGTTGTTGGTTTGATAGTTTGCTAAAAGGTTTCCGATAATTTTTCCTTCGGGAAGTGTCGGAGCAGAGAGCATATTTATTACTCCTGCCATTGCATCGGAACCATAAGATAAACTTGCAGGACCTTTAAGTATTTCTACTTTATTAACTGAAAATTCATCCACTTCAATTCCGTGTTCATCGCCCCATTGTTGCCCTTCCTGACGAATTCCGTCAATCACTGTTACTACACGATTGTATCCTAAACCGCGAATTACAGGTTTTGAAATTCCTGAGCCTGTAGTTACTTGAGATACTCCTGGTTGTGTGGCAAGTGCATCAATAATATTTGTTGCTGAAGTTTGTAAAAGCTGTGTTTGCGAAATAGTAGTTATAGGCGTTGGTGTCCTGTTCTTTTGTGCTGCCTTTGACAAACCTGTTACAACAATTTCATTTAATTCGTTAACAGATTCTTCCATTACAAAATCTTTTGAGGTGGTTGTTGCAAGGTCAATGTTCTCGGCAATAAGTTTATAGCCGATTAAACTTAATTGCACTAAAACTTTTGCCGTTGGAAGGTTTTCTATTTTGTAAGTTCCGTCTGCATCGCTGATGGCGCCTGTTTTTAAGTCGGGTAAATAAATACTTACACCGATAAGGGGTTCGCCTGAGGTCTTGTCTGTTATTTTTCCTGACAAGGATGTTTTACTTGTTGTAAAAGTATTTTTTGAAATAGCCGCATTTGCAACACATACAAGTATTGAAAGCAGCATGAAAAGTTTTTTCATGAAGATTTTTTAAAATGAATGAAATGAGAACCTCAGTTGATACTACTGTATCAACTCAATAAAAAATTAACTCAAAAGCGCTGGCGGTCCCCTTGATGGAAAATGAAACTGAAATAATTGTTCAGTAAATAAAACAGGAGAAATAACTTTATTATTCAACAGAAAAGAAATTGCTTCGAGAGAAATAGTTTGTGTTGTATTGAATGCAGGAAGATTATCTAATAATCTTTCGCAGTGAATATGCTGATGGCTGAAAGAAGTTGAAGTTGCATGAAAATCAACCGTGTCTTCGTGATGTGCGAACGCGTGAATAAAAACATCAGGAGTAATCGCTGAGATAAACAGCGACAATAAAAACAACGAAATAATTCTTTTGATTTTCACTTTCAGTATGCGAATGAGGCAAATGTAACGGATGTAAAGAAGATTTGGTGCTATTACAATTTCGCGTACTTTCGTGAAACCGTTTTGAAATCAACACAATACATATCACGAGGAATTGCATCAATTTTATTATTGGTGATGTTGCATTCTCATGTATGTTCTGCTCTTTGTGCTTCTGGATTTTATTCATGTTGCAGTGAATCAAAAGAATTACCTGATTGTTGCAAAAAATCCTGTTGCGAACAAAAGAAAGGCGATTCAAAAGATTCAGGTTGCCAGAAAGAACACCTTGCATTATTTGGAACATTCGGCCAGTTTCATTTTGTAAAAACAATTGAAGCAAAAATTTTTCAACCTATAGTTTATGTCTTATATGCTGAGAAAAATATTCAGCCTGTAATATCTGCAGAATTACATTTTGCTTTTAACGGATTTCATCCGCCACCTCCAAAGGAGAATATTATTATTCTCGAACAGCAGTTTCTTATTTGATTTTTATTTCTTGTTTTTAACCGACAGATAACTAGCTGTTCGGGCTTTGATGTTTATACTTCATTCACAAATAATTTTTAATTCAATTCAACAATAATTTTTAAAACTCAAATTCTTACAAAATGAAAAAATCAATTTTGTTATCAATTGCTTTGCTATTCGTATTAACGATTTCCAAAGCACAAACTGCTTTCAATTTTACTGCTTCTGATTGCGCCAGTGTTAGCCACGATTTATTCACAGATCTTGATGCCGGAAAAACAGTGGTGATGGTTTGGGTAATGCCTTGCGGTGCTTGCATTGGTTCAGCAGTTGCTGCTTCAAACACCATTGCCACAATGGGAAATCCCAATGTTGTTTTTTACTTGTTTGATGATGCTGGTGGAAGCTGCAGCAGTTTAGCGAGCTGGTCAACTACAAATAATGTAACACCATCGGCCACATTTGATAATGCTGGTAATGTTAATCCACAAGCAAATTATGGTTCAGGCGGAATGCCTAAAACAGTTGTTGTTGGTGGTGGAACAACTCACACAAAATATTTTGCTCAGAACGGAACAGTTACTACCACTCAACTGCAAAATGCAATCAACAATTCTCTATCAGCTATTGCCGGAGTTTCTGATTTCAAAAATGTAACTGATGAAGTTAGTCTTTATCCAAACCCCGCTACTGCTTCAACAGTGTTAACATACACTTTGACCAAAGCTTCAGGTGTTTCAATTGAAGTGTTTAATACGCTTGGACAAAAAATAATTTCTACTGCTCCAAAAAATCATACTGCTGGAAAACAGTCATTTGAAATCAATACATCAATGCTGCATGAAGCAATTTATTTCGTTCAACTTACTGTTGACGGAGAAATCATTACTTCTAAATTCAGTGTTGTAAAATAATTTTCAGGAAATTAAATCACACATAATTTTTTATTTAAAAAAATGAAAAAATCAATTTGTTTCTTTTTTGTTTTGGCAATGGCATCATCGTTTTCCAATGCACAGCAAACAACTGCAATGGATTTTAATATGAGCGATTGCGCCTCAGGAAACATGCATCAATTGTTTTCGACCCTTGATTCCAATGAAGTTGTGGTGATGGAATTTTTCATGACCTGTTCATCCTGTATTGATGCTGGTCATAAAATAGAATCTATGTTGATTCCATTGCACGCGCAGTTTCCGGGAAAAATCAATTGGTATCAATTTGCTTATGTAAATGCTTACGACTGCACTACTGTAAATGATTTTGTAACCACTAATGGTTTTACCAGTGTTCCATTTGATTCCGGTGAATACATGGTTGCCTATTATGGAGGCTTTGGTATGCCTACCGTAGTTGTAGTGGCCGGAACCAATCATGAAGTGTTGTTTACTGACATTGGTTTTTCTACAAATGACACTGCGCTAATGTCGAATGCCATTAAAACTTTTTATGGGGTGGGTAATGCAGTTTCATCAATTAATGAAAACAAAAATTCACTTTCTGTTTTCCCGAATCCTTCAAGTGATGAAATAAATATTCAGTTAGCACTTTCGCAAAACAGCTTGATTCAAATGCAATTAATTGATTTGACCGGAACAGTAATTTCTGAAATTTATAATGGAAGTTCAACAGAAAAAATTCTTCAGCAAACATTCAATGTTACTGATTTATCAAACGGAACATACCTGTTGAAAGCAACCGTGAACGGAAAAACTTCTTTTAATAA
>JAHEZG010000244.1 GCA_023251195.1 Chitinophagaceae bacterium
CCCAGGAAAATAAAGTTGGCGAATAAATGGTATCGCGTATTCCTAAATTATTGCAATAATGAATTGCGGTATCATTGTATCCATACCATGCGGCTGAAGTACCAGTACCGCTAAGATCATTTTTTGTTATTAACAAATTAGGCTCAGTTGAACAACCGCTTGTTGCTTGTGATAGCGTTATCGGGAATATTGAATCGCCGAATCCCATATAATAAAGAGGAATCAATATTTCACCATTGTTAACTATATATTTCATGTACTGACCTCCTGGACTTACATCTGCTTTCAGTTGATCATATATTTTTTCACACTCACTCATTGAAGGAGTACCGCATAACTCATCACATTCTTTCATTAAACCATCGTATATATTTTCGTATTCGGCTGTATCAGCAGCAGTTGCTGAATCTCCGGAGGATATTATGATTCCAATGTGATTGGCAATGTAATCTTCTTTTGATCCAAGCGATTGCAGGCAGGTTTGACAATCCATGTTGCAACCGCTGAAGTCAACCATGTTTAATGCATCATTGAAAAATGAATCAAACGGAAGAACACAATCAGCTTCAGTTATATAGCGATTGACATAGTAATCAATAGCTGTTTGATTCAATGCTAATTCCTTGGTGATAATGTAACTACCTTGAGGAAGAATTAAAGAAAAGGTGTCAGCTATTCCAATTGGTGAATTACAAACGCTATCGAATTGTGTAGGCAATGGCAAAGAATAATTATGGTACTCCTTTACTATTGCTGATCCGCCTAAAACCTGATTATTACAATCATCAGTTATAGTTATTTTTAAGTCATAATAACAATCGTAACAGACAGTTGTATCAACACATAATGGATGGTATTCTTCAGGAGAAAGGCGATAAGAAAAAGATTCGCGCTGAGTTTTCTCAACAATTAAACTGTTCGTTGAAATGAATTTATTTCCATCTTCAATCTGCGGATTCATTAATATGCTTCCACTGATTGTATCAGTTACAGTATGATTTATAATATCAGACATTCCATCAGGAGTGCTTCCAGCAAGAGAGGTAGCAATTGTCCTTCCATGAGCATCCACATAACTTATACTTGTTTGACCATTTGGGTCAACGACCATATTTTTAAAATAATGATCGAGGTATCCAACATCTGAACCAAAAAGGCGGTCTAATTCTACCTGTAAAGGTTTACCGTAGTAGTATTTTGTTTCGTGACCACTGCCAAGACGGAAATCATAACCGAGTCCGCTTTGTCTTTTTATACGCCCTGTTTTATCTCCCAAAAATTCTGTTTGAGAATAAGTGTATCCCTGGCCGCTCGGAATGAAACTATATGGTTTTCTGCCACGAAGCGGATTACTGCCACTGAAATATTTTGAAGTTCCATTACTTGAATCCAATGATAAAGGAGACCATCCACACCCTTCAATATCAAAATGCTGCCAGTTGAATGGATTGCCCCCGTGTGTATTGTATTGCTCATAATATTTACTATCAAGCGATAAGGAAGGTGAGGGCATTACAGAAACAACAGGTCGGCCTTCGTGGTCATAAATTCGTTCGCTTACTATTGAAGTACTGAGTGCATTACTGAATTGAACTGTTTGGCGATCTCGCAATGAACCGTCGTAATATTTTACCCCTAAACTGAATTTACCTCCCTCAGCGAGGTTGAGGTTCATTTGCCAGTTTTTATTGCTTTCGTGACCGTTAACATATCCTTTTGCAAAAAATTGACTTAATGTTTTTGCAACGCCACTATAATCTGAAGACCATTTGCCAGTTTGCCTGAATCCATCAACCGTATAATGAACTGCTCTCACTCTGTAGAAAATATATCCATTCGGATATATTTTCTTTATATTATAGTTATGTGCCGAAGTGGTAATTCTGGTAGCATTATTTGTGAATAGACTATCGAAATGTATTGCAGGTGTAGAAACAGAAGTCAGGTATTTAATAATTTCAGAACTATCACTAAAAAAAGTCCACTCTAAATCATATTCTTCAGCACCTAATTGGTAGTCCCATGAAGTATGTAATGTTTGTTGTTCATAAAGAGGTGGGTTAGTGCTTCCAATATAAATATTTAGGCTTGGTTTTGATGCACAATTAAATTTCAATTTACGATCGATAATAATCTCTCCCCGTAAACGAAACACTTCAGGCATGGAGGCATAATCGGGTCCATTAAAATTAATAGCAGTAATTGAATCAATAATTTTGTGTGCTCCGGTAAATTCGAGTACATCCTTGTCTCTGATTTTAGCCACTCTATTGCTATCATATTCAACTGTTAGCTGGTAACTGAAAGTATGATAGGCATTTGATGCATCCCAATATTTAATATCCATTGTAATGGTGCATGTGAATGAATATGGCAGCGAGATATTGGCGTCATGATTAATTTCGAATATTAAGTAATCATTAACACTTTGATGTGATTCAATATCATTCCAGGGACCTGTATTTAAAAATCGCGCATCTTTTACTTTCAAAGTAGAATCAACAGCAATGCTGTTACCACTTTTGGCAATGCGATAGGGTTCAATTGAAGCTATAGATTTTTCACTAAACACTGAACAAAATATCATTGTGCTTATTATAAATCCTGCAAATAAGGAGCGTGCTTTCATACTCTTTAGTTTATGATTTTTAATTGATAACTGTTGTAATTGTCGTTTGGCTTAAACTGGTTATTCACTTTGGTCAGGAATTTATTTACCCCATATTCTTTATCAGGGAAATTTTTTAACTGTGTTTGATCAGGATAAAAAACAGATACCTTATATAGGCCTGTAAACTCTTTTTTATAAAAGTCATACCCTTCATACAGAAGCATATCAGATTGCTTCAATGAAAAACTATTTTTATCAATGGTTATTTTATAATCGAGGCAATTGAGCGAAGGAAGATTTAAACTGATTATATAATTATTGTTTTCTTCGATTATATTATTCACCTGATTATTAAATAAAAAAACTGAATCGAACATGAAAACATTAGCCGGATTATATTGAGTTTTATATTTAGAAACAGTAATGGTTTTATCTTCATGATCCACTTCAATGAGAAATGAGTCTGATTTTATAAATTCAATTTCACTATTGCCATAATATAATTTTTCCTTGCTGAATATTAAATTGTAAGCTACAGAATCTTCAATGGTGTTTCCAGAAGTATCGGTGAATCCGTAGCTAATCAGGTTCATAGAATTGATGTGATTTTTTCCATAATGATCCAGCACTTTTTTAATGAGAGAAAATGCCGAATCCTGTAAAGCTGTTTGAGCTGTTCCATTGTAAAAGTTACCTGCGATAAGAAAAATTATCCCTAAAAAAAGCGCTGTTTTTTTCATTTTATTTTATTGTTGGGACATGTGATTGCGATATTCATTGATCGTCATGATCCCGCGCTCGGTTTCTTTCTTGGTTCGCACCAAATTTCCTTCATCGTCATATTCATAGAAGGTAGCAAAATTGTTTTCGTCCAATGTTGCCATTAACCGCAGATTAATTGGATTGTAAACAAAGGTTTTCATGTTACCATCATAAGGATGAATTCTGAAATCGTCGAGATATAAGAACCTATGAAGGCTTGATTGAATGACAACTTTTGTTAGTCCTTGAGTGGTTGTAAATACAACTTCATATAATTGCCAACCTTCTATTGTAGGCCCAACAGGTTCAAAATTATAGGTAGCAGCCAATGTTGTTCCGTTGTATGTTTTTACTTTCAATTCTGACTGAATAGTAAATGGACATTGACAGGTTGTATCTTCACGAACCCAGACATTTGCTATATATTTTTTTTCGGGTGAAAGGAAGTAAGAACTTTCATCTTCACATCGTGAGGCTTTTATAAATCGATCACCTGAAAATTGACTGGTATCTATTTTATAAGCATTCGTAATGTAATTCCAGAAAGAAGGAGATTCAGTTTGTAACTGATAAGCATTCCTTATACTCATCAGAAAGGAATAATTACTATCAACTCTCAATGAATAATTTCCGGAATGGCTTTTTGAATTGGTTATGTTTAAATTGGCATCTCCAGAAACTATTTCGCTCCAATTAAATTTCTGATTAGAGCATAATTCATCGCATGTATTTGAATATCCATAATCTTCAAAATTATCGTTACATATTTCAAAAGTTCTTGCATTCTGAGCAACTGCAATTGCTAAGGCATCCTTATAACCAAACATGGCTGATGAAAAACGATTAAGAGCATCTTCATTCTCGGTTTCATTTCCTTTATAATCATAATTTGTTACTCGTTGTTTCCAAATCCAATTTGGGTTAATAGTATTTTTCAAATAATCCTTTTGCGTCAAATTATAATTCCAGAATGGTTCGTAATTCGTAATTGCCCCATCATTTCTTACGGTACTTCCAATTGATGATGGTGTTCTATCAGAATAGAAAACGAATTGTTCATATGGTCTCCAGTTACCTTTGTAACCGTACAGGTAAGGATTAAAAACAGTGTCGCATATTGTGGTTATATTATAAGTTGTATCATATAAATAGTGATCAAAAACTTCACCCACAAAAACAGAAGTTCTATTTATATTCATTCCAGTTGTATCATCACGACAAATTTTTGAAGCTAACCTTGGTATCGGATATTCACCACAATGGGTTTCTGTTCTTTTAACAGTTAAACAAGATCGGAACTCATAATTCAGATTAGAAGATGCTGTAACTCCATTACCTGACACAAATAATATATAAACAAAAGGATGTTTTGCAATATTTGTAGAATAATATGTCGGAGTACCTAAGTATGCAACATTAAAAAATGGCCAAATAATATCAATATCTAAAAGAGTAAAGGGCAACAATATTCCAAAAGGTCCCTGGTAGGCTGGATTGCCCATTGAAACTGTTTTAACCTCGAAATTTGCACCTCCTGCATTCGCTTTGTATTTTCCTGTGGCGCTAAACTCACTTACTGATGTTTTTGCTGAAAACAAGGCTGTATTAATATCAATTCCATGAGTTGTAAAAAAGTTATCGAAATCAGAATAGTAAGCAGAACCTGATAAGATACTATTTAGCGTTATGTGATCAGATTCAAGAGCAAAAGCAACATGCTGGTCTATAATTCTGCTCATAAAATCCATTACCCATAAATAAGGCATTGAGTCTGTTACAATTACTTTGGATTTAATCAAACCACATGGTATGTACCATTCATCTTTATAAGTTTGAGCCGAACTGTTTATTATATTCTGAGTCAGTATAACTTTGAATGATGAATCATTTAAAACAAGAGGAGCGTTGTCAGGTAACTTGAAATGCGATTCAATAGATCCTATTGGCGCTTTTGCCATATTGCGATGACCGGAACGAATGATTTTTAAACTCACGCCTGTGCCGGTAAATCCGGAACCATTCTGATTCATGAGAATTAAATTATCAGTAGGTTTTGATATTGAAAAGAAGCGTGGAATAATTATTCCTGCTGAATCAATTTCAATTTCGTCACCCGGAGTAAAATATTTTTCCTGGTTTGAAATATTTGTAATTATCCCGTTATTCACATCTATTCCATGAAATTCCGAATTGAAATTTTTGTAGGTTAAATCCATTCCGGGATACGCCCAATGTGCCGGATATTTAAACGAATATATTGGGTCGTTAAATTCATTAGTTGTTCTTGTCAATAAACATTCACCGGTTTCAGAATCATACAATAAATTTTCCGTGGTTACCCAACTACCGTTTTCAAATTTTTTAATGTGATCAATAATTCCGGATTTCTTAACATACTTTGTAACAGCAGCTGATCGGAATTGAACTGTATTTTTTTTGTTTGAAAACCAGATAAATGGCAATGGACAAGGTAAACCCAATGCCGGAATCGTTTCTAAATTAAATTGATCTCCGGTAGTAACTGTTTCTGTTTTTTGCTCTCTGAAATCAGCCCAAATTTCTCTGGTTACTCCTAATTCTGCTCCTGATATTGTGGTATCAGGA
>JAHEZG010000014.1 GCA_023251195.1 Chitinophagaceae bacterium
TGACCTTGTGGCTGCGTTAATTCTTTTACATGAATCAAGCATGGAATATGTGTGGCGCGGGTTTTTGCAATTGCTTTAGTGTAACACTCCATGAGCGCTGCATAATCCCAGCCATTGACAGTATAAATATCAATTCCATTTCCGTTTTCATCTGTTTGAAATCCGCTGACGATTTCAGAAATATTTTCTTTCGTGGTTTGATATTTCTGCGGAACAGAAATTCCGTATCCATCATCCCAAACAGAAATAGCGAGAGGCACTTTCAACACTCCGGCTGCATTTAATGTTTCCCAGAAATGACCTTCGGAAGTGGATGAATCACCAATGGTCGCGAATGTGACCTCATTGCCGTTAATGGAAAATTGCTCCGACCTTTTTAATTCATGGGAACCACGATATAATTTAGAAGCAAGTGCTAACCCCAACGCTCGGGGCATTTGTGAAGCGGTAGGTGAAGCATCAGCAGAAGTATTTTTTGTTTCAGTATGATTTTTCCATTCGCCGTTTTCATCTACTAACCGTGTGGCGAAGTGTGCATTCATCATGCGACCTCCACTGTGCGGTTCGCGTTCAATATTGTCGTCGGCATACAACTGAGAGAATAATTGTTCGAGTGTTGCAATACCTGTTGCCAAAGCAAAAGTCTGGTCGCGATAGTATCCGGAACGAAAATCTCCATTCTGAAAAACTTTCGCCATTGCTATTTGCGCCACCTCTTTTCCATCTCCGAAAATGCCGAACTTGGCTTTGCCGGTCAATACTTCCTTTCGACCCAGCAAACTTGCTTCGCGACTGAGGCAAGCCAATTTGTAATCAGCTAAAACTTCTTTTTTAAAATCATTGAACGACAATGATTTGTCGGTTGGGTATTTTTGCAGTGGCTTCTTCATATTTGTTGGTCTCGCTTCAAAAATAAACAAGAATGTTGCGAAACAAACGATCAACCCGAATTACAATGTTTTTATATGGTGGTATGTTATATTGTGTTGTATTGAATTAAATTAGCCCGCATGAAACGGATATACTTTCCAGCTTTTATTACCCTTGCCTTTTTAATTCATATTAGCGCACATATAAATGCGCAAGCGCAACCTTCAGCAAAGGACAGCGCTGTTTTTAGTTTTAAAGAAAAAATTTACAATTTCGGAAATGTTAAACAAGGTGAAAAAGTAACCCATGAATTTAAATTTAAGAATACAGGGAACAAACCATTGGTCATTAGTGATGTAGTGAAAGGATGTGGATGTACCACAGTACGATGGACTACTGAACCCATTATGCCTGGAGGCGAGGGAGCAATTTGGGCAACTTTCAATTCAAATATTGGTTACGGCCATATAATGAAGCCTTTACATATTTATTCAAATGCCAGTGTACCACAATTTGATATTTATATTCAATGCGAACTATTAAATGAAAAATTCATCGATATAAATTCTGATTCAGCAAAAAATACTTTAATTCCTCATTAATTTTTCCTTCTTTTGGCATCATCATTGTAAATTTAATCAACCAATAAATAAATTTAAACTCCAAAAATCAACGAAATGAAAAGAATTTTTGCAACTATGATTTCACTTGCATTTGTAACAGGTGTATCATTCGCTCAAACCACTACTCCGGTAACCGGAACTACACCAACAAATGTAACTACCCCGGTTACAGCTCCTGACAATCCAAACGCAGGTGACTTTAAGTTTTCTGAAGAAACCTGGGATTTTACAAACATTCCGCAGAACAAACCTGTAACTCACGATTTCACTTTTACCAATACCGGTAAGGAGCCAATCGTAATTACAAATGTTCAAACTTCTTGCGGTTGCACTTCTCCAAAGTGGCCTAAAGAACCAATTCTTCCTGGTAAATCAGATGTTATATCAGTAACCTACAATGCTGCTCATGCTGGAAGTTTCAATAAATCAATTACTGTCACTTCAAATGCAAAGTCTCCTACCAAAGTTCTTTACATTAAAGGAAGCGTTGATGCTGCACCGGTTGAACAAACAACTCCGGAACAACAACCAAATATGTTGCAAACAACTCCTAAATAGTATTCGTAAATTTTACACTAAAAGCTCCATTGGTCAATCAGTGGGGCTTTTTTATTTTATATATGTGCTGATAAATTTTATCGGTTCATAAAATTGCTTTTTGCTAAATGCGAATTCCTAATCGCTTGTATTTACTTTTGTCGCATGCCGAACATTTCTATTAAAGGGCAAACAATGCCCCCTTCACCAATTCGTAAATTGGTGCCTTATGCTGAAGCAGCAAAAAAACAAGGAAAAAAAGTTTATCATCTCAATATTGGTCAGCCGGATATTGAAACTCCGAAAGAAGTGTTTGACGCAATGCGCAATATTGATTTTAAAGTTTTAGAATATAGTCATAGCGCGGGCATTGAATCTTACAGAAAAAAATTAGCTGAGAATTATAAATCCAAGTATCGCATAGATATTGATTTTTCTCAACTTATGATTACTACTGGTGGCAGCGAAGCTCTTTCGTTTGCAATGATGAGTTGTATGAATCCGGGTGACGAAATAATTATTCCGGAACCATTTTATGCAAATTATAATGGGTTCGCATGTGCCGCTGATGTTAAAATTGTTCCGGTAACTGCAGTAATTGAAACTGGGTTTGCCTTACCGGCAATTTCTGAATTTGAAAAAAGAATAACACCAGGAACAAAAGCGATTTTAATTTGTAATCCAAACAATCCAACAGGCTATTTGTATTCAGAGGAAGAATTAATTGAACTAAAAAACCTGGTAATTAAATACGATTTGTTTTTGTTTGTTGATGAGGTGTATCGCGATTTTTGTTACGATGGAAGAAAACATTTTTCGGTATTGAATATTGTCGGGCTTGAAAAAAATGTAGTGGTAATTGATTCAGTTTCTAAAAGATTCAGCATGTGTGGTGCTCGTGTTGGTTGTATCATTTCAAGAAATGCTGAGTTGATGAACACGATGTTGAAATTTGCACAGGCAAGATTATCACCACCAACATTCGGACAGGTTGCATCAGAAGCAGCATTGAAAGTTGCTGATAATTATTTTGAAGCAATAAATGCTGAATACATCAGCCGTAGAAATTTATTGGTGGATGGGTTGAGTAAAATTGAAGGTGTTACTTGTCCAAATCCTGGAGGTGCATTTTACACCATTGCAAAATTGCCGATTGATGATTCGGATAAATTTTGCCAGTGGCTTTTAGAATCTTTTTCTTTTAATAATGAAACAATAATGCTTGCTCCGGCAACCGGATTTTATTCAACAGCCGGTAAAGGAAAACAAGAAGTACGAATTGCTTATGTTTTGAATAAATCGGATTTAAATAACGCAATTCAATGTTTATCAGAAGCACTTAAAATTTATCCGGGCAAAACATTGAGTAAATCAAAAGCCAGCGCCATCGGATAAAATTCGATTTTGACAAAATATTTTATTTGCTGCATAAAAAAAGCAAGGGCTGATACGAATGTATCAGCCCTTGCTTTAACATTATTCTAACCAGCACAATTATTTACTCAGCGGAACATATCCTACAGTCTTAACTATTGCCTGTCCTTCGGCAGAAAGCATATAATCTAAAAACGGTTTTACTGTTTTTTCCTTGGTAATGTTGTAGTAGAAAAATAGCGGACGGATAATCGGATAAGTTTTATCCATGGCAGTGGTCATTGATGGTTTCACAAAAGTTTTTCCATCAAAAGAAACTGCAACCACTTTCACATCACCTTCCTGGTAAGCCATTCCCACATAACCAATTGCTCCCTTTGTTTGACTCACACTCTGAACAATTGCTCCCGTTGCAGGCATGTTTAACATTGTGCTCGAATAATTTTTATTCAACAAAACTTTTTCTTTGAAGAAATCATAAGTACCCGAACTTGTTTCTCGACCATAAACCACAATCACCATATCATCACCACCTACTTCCTTCCAGTTCTTGATTTTTCCGGTATAAATTCCTTCGAGTTGTGCTCGTGTCAATTGCGTTACTTTGTTTGATGGATTTATTATTACTGAAAGCGCATCGTAAGCCATAATCACTTCTTTGTATGATTTACCAGCATCCTGCAGTTTCAGTTTTTCATCCATCTTCAATTTGCGTGAACTCATCGCTAGGTCAGTAGAGCCATCAATGAGTGCCGAAATTCCTACACCACTTCCACCACCTGTAATTGTAATGGCACTTGCTGGGTTTTTCTTTTTATATGCTTCTGCTTCCTTCTGTACTAAAGGCAAGCAAGTATCGCTTCCCTTAATCTTCTGTGCCGAAGCATTGTGAAGTATGAAAGCCAGAATGAGAACGATTGAAGTTATTTTTTTCATGATTTTATTTTTTGTTGAGTTTGTTTTTCAGCCATTTCAATTTTCAATTGATGTGCCTGAAAGTTTTTATTTTGTTACTAAATTGTTAAGTCGCTTGATTAAAATTTATACTGAATGCGGAAGGTCCACACATTGTCGCGCAAATCCTGTGTCCATCCTTTCAAAGCAGTGCTTTCATTAGTTACCATATCATAGTAACCTATGAATTTCACATTCGGATTGAGATAAAGAATGTATCCAACTCCAAGAGTTGTGTAAGAAATATCTGCTTTATTCAGATTGTTTGCTTTTTTATTTGCATCCACTGCTCCTATTTCCATTCCCGATGCATCTGTATTCGGATCGTACATATCATACTTCAAAACAATTCCGCTTTTTATCTGATTGATGTTTTGTACGAAGTAAAAATTATATCCCATCACATTTCTCAAATAAGTATTCGGGAAAGTTGAAGTGGTAGTCAGCGATGGTACACCTGAAGAATTAACTGTGATTGATTGCGTACTGGTAGCTGTAACAGTTGACGGGCTTGATGAATTACTATTGCCCGGAACCGGTTGTTTACCTTGAATAAATTCGCCACGCAGCGTTGTGATTCCCAACTTGCTTGAATAACTCAATTGCAAATCAGCTCCGATGTATGAACGCGCAGCAATTGCATCTTTATTTGTTGAAGCACTATCCACCACAAATGCTTTCAACCCGCTTGAATTGGTGCCCATTGAATAAACATATTTTGTGAACTGACGAATTCCACCGCTGTAATAAGAACCACCCACTCCTAATTTAAATTTTTCATTCATCAGGTTTTTATTAATTCCAATGTGAGCAATCAAATCTTTCTGATAATCGAAATCACTTGCAGTTCTTCCGGTTCCATTCACCATTGCCACTTGTGCCCAGATAAAATTCCACTTGCTGGTTTTCGGCATCTGAAAACCAATCATGGCTCCCAAATCTCTTTCACCTGGAAATAATGTTTGCGACCAACGAGCACGCTCAGGTGTTTCGCGCACACTGCTGCTTGTTGGAATTTCATATCCCCACGGGCGATTAAAAATTCCCGCCTGCATATAAAATGCATTCATCCATGGTTCTGTATATTTTCCGTAAGCATCTGTAACAGCCACTCCTTTTTCAGTTGCATCCAACTGTAACACCCAGTTGATACCGGTGTAATCATAAGTGAATTTTACACGACCGCGGCGAAGCGCAAATCTTTTATTCAAACCGGAAGCAAAGTCGCCACCGGCAAATGAACTGATGCCTGATGAATCAGCAACCTGGTATTGCGGCTGCAGGTATCCGGTAATCTTAATTCGTTTCAATACATCCACATCGGATGCAATAATGTTAACCCGATTGGTGAGCGTATCAATCGGAGCTTCTTGTGCGCGCGCATTCAATTGCATGAATGAAAGAACGCTAATCAGGGTGAGTACTTTTAATTGCATAATTATTTTTGTTGTTTAAGGTGATGCAAAAAGAATAACGAAATGTTATGCATACATGAATTCAATGTTAAGCGATTGTTAAACTTAACATTACAATAAAGTTCTCATAACACAGTAACAGTGAATTCCGATGTTTCACAATTCTATAACGCATGAGTAAAGTACAGGTAACATACAACTAATTGTTTCGCACTCGAGACGCATCTTATGTAAGCAGAACTTACAAGCTGTTGTTTTAGGTAAGTCCTCCCATAAAAAGGAGGACTTTTTTTATTGGATTTACTAAATAATAATTTGATTTCAGAATTTAAAACTTACAGCAAGCGAAAGATTTCAGCCGGAATTCTGCGATTGAATCAGAGATATTATGTTATAATTTTAAAATAAATCTTCTCCTCCGAATTGAGAAATCAATTCAACCTGCCATATTTCCACCGCATTTGCAAAGAGAATAAATATGAAACGCAAATCAGATTAATATTAATCCAAAACCAATTTATATCCGATACCAATAACAGTTCTAATCGTCTTTTCTCCAAGCTTTTCACGAATTCTGCTGATATGCACATCAATGGTTCGACTTTTCATGTTTTCATTCACATTCCATAAAGACTGATATATTTCCAATCGCCTGAAAACCTTCCCTGGCTTTGAAAATAACAGACTTAATAATTCAAATTCCTTTTTTGGGAGCATGTATGAATTATCATTTTTATAAACCAGGTAAGTTTCCTTGTCTATGTAAAACTTTGTTTTTTCAGCAGAAGTCGTCATGAAATTGAAAAATTAAAATACTGATTTGCAAAACTCAGTGCAACACATAAATAAATAGTTAAGTAATAATGATTAAAACATTACTTAAGTGTAAACAAATCAGTAACGAACTACGATGCCTTAAATTAATTAAATGATATTATGATATCAGAAATCTCAGTGCTGACAATGCAAATTCATTTATCAGATCTATAATTTAAAAAATCTAATTCAACTTAATTTTTTGTTTAAATAAAATGCCTCCATTAATTAATATAAACTTAATGTTCTGGTTTAGACTGATTGGGTGAGCCAGAATTAATTTTGCATCGTTAAAATAACGGCAATGAGAATATTACTATTTACATCATTCTTACTATCTTTTTATTCTTCAGCTTATTCGCAATCACAGAACGGCATAGAAAAAATTATTGTAGAAAAATATTATGTTTCTGATTCAGCAGATTCAAAAGCAAACAACGGAGGATACTTGCCTGTTGGTTCTGTAACATACAGAATTTTTGTTGATTTGCTTCCAGCTTACCGCTTGCAAGCTGTATATGGTGTTCCGGGACATCCCATGCAAATAACTACAACTACTTCTTTTTTTAACAATGAAGAAAATGGTGCTTCAATTGCAAATTTCATTTCATCAGATAAATTAACAGATAACACTTTAATGATTGATTCCTGGTTATCTGTTGGCGCAACAGCAGAAAATTACATGGCAATTTTGAAAAGTGATGATACTTCAAAATCTATAATCAATTTTGGTGGCATATTGAGTAATGAAGATTCTTCAGCCGGTATTCCATTATCAATGAGAGATGGAATGTTTCGTAGATCACCCGTTTCTGTAATTACTTTATTTGGAATTGATAGTTCATTGCTCGCTGTATTTGGAAAAACAAATAAGATTGTAAAGGGGCAAGTGTTTTCAACTGATAATGGTTCATGGGCATCATTTGGCGGTGCAGTTGGCGTGCATCCAATGAACAGAGTTTTGATAGCTCAACTCACTACTGATGGTGAACTCTCATATAAATTAAATATTCAGATTGGAACTCCTGAAGGCAAAGTTGAAAATTATGTTGCAGAAAATCCAAGCGGCAATGAAATATTATTTCCGGGATTAACATTCCCACTCCGATAAAAATTATTTTGTTACGGTCTGAAATATATAGTCTGTTTAATACAGTATTAAATATTCGTTTACACTAACATAACGAACTGATAGCATCAAGTTAAGATAGCCGTAATATTCTAAATAGACTTTTGTGCGATAAAAAACACAAATCAAAAAAAATAATTAATCGGCTATGAAAAAAATTACATTACTATTTACATTCAGTCTTCTTGTTTTATTCGCTCGTGCACAAAATGGTTTGGAGTGTGTTGAGGTAGAAGTCTATTATGTTGCAGATGCAAATGATACCCTTGCAAATGCAGATGGAGGGGTTCTGCCAGTAGGTTCAAAAACTTATCGTGTATATGCTGATATGCTTCAGGGATATAAGTTTCAGGCAGCTTATGGTGTGCCGGGTCATGAATTGCGCCTTGAAACCACAACATTATTTTTTAACAACATTGACAGAGGTGCTACTTCACCAACTTATACTAAACCACAAGCCGCTTCTAATACAGTAATGCTCGATTCATGGTTTTCTGTTGGTGCCGGATGTACAGGAAATTATGGAATCTTTAAAAGCGCTGATGACGGAGTAGCTACAGTAGTAAATAATTTTGCTCCTCAGGTTCTTCAAAATAATGATACAGCCGCAGGAATTCCGCTCACTCAACAGGATGGATTAATTGCCGGAAGTCCTGAGCAGGTAACATTTGTAGGATTCACAACTCCGGAGCTTGATGTTTTTGATGCGGGTTCGGTTGGGAATTTACTCTCGACACACAATGCTTCATGGGCTTCCTTGAATGGATCAAAAGGATATGACACAATAACGAATAAAGTTTTGATTGGTCAGTTTACAACCGACGGAATTTTTTCTTTCAAACTGAATATTCAGATAGGAACGCCAACAGGCGGAGTGGAAAATTATGTTGCAGATTCTGCGGTGGCTAATGAAATTATGCTTTCATGTTTGACATATGTTTCCCCCGTAGATACTACAGAAGATACAACCGGTGTAGCAGTTTTTGTATTATCAGGAATTGAATCGCTTTCAATTTACCCGAATCCAACAAATGATTTTGTAACAGTTACATTCAATAAAACAAAATCAACTGCGCATTACACACTCTTTGATATTGAAGGAAAAGTTTTAGTCTCAAAAGAATTGAATGGCAGCGCGGTTAAAAATGCTGAACAGATTGATCTTTCGTTGCTTGCCAATGGAGTTTACATTCTGCAATTAAGAACTGATGGAATTACTACAAACAAAAAAATAATCAAGAACTAAAAATTCAGTTTCATAGTATCAGGTTCGTTTTGTTTGCCCATGAAAAAATTAATTCTTTCAGTACTTTTTATAATGAGTATTTATACTGTTACAGTTGCCCAGGGAATTGTAAGAGGAAAAATTACTGATGCAACAGGCGAAACACAAATTGGTGTTACCATAGTTGTAAAATCAAATCCATCCATCGGAACTGTAACAGATCTGGATGGAAACTATTCAATTAACCTGAAAGATTCCACCACACAAACATTAGTTGTTTCGTCCATAGGATATGAATTAATGGAAGAAGTTGTTCATGCAAAGAAGGGAGAAGTTGTAATCAAAAACTTTATTCTTAAATCAACAGCGCATGAAATGAAAGAAATAGAAGTGACCGCAAAAGGAAATCATGCAAAGGATTCTTACATCGAAAGCATGAAAAAAAGTTCTTCTGTTACACTTGATTATATTTCTTCTGAAACAATTAAGAAAACCGGCGATGCAAATGTTACTGCCGCTGTGGCGCGTGTATCAGGTGTTTCAACAAACGGAAGTTTTATTACAGTGCGTGGAATCGGCGACCGTTATGTAAAAACTGCGATCAATGGTTTGCGCATTCCAACACTCGACCCATTTACAAATAATATTAAACTCGATTTATTTCCAGCCAGTCTGGTTGACAATGTTATAATCACAAAAACCGAAAGCCCCGATTTGCCCGGAGATTTTGCAGGCGCATACATTTCTGTTGAAACAAAAGATTATCCTGAACAGCTTGCAGTAAACATTGAAACTTCAGTCGGTTATAACAATCAAACAACATTTAAAGACATTGTTTCATCACAAAAAAGTTCTACCGATAAGTTTGGATTTGATAATGACTTTCGCGACCATGACCATAATTCATTTATACAAACTATAAAGCAGCCAACCGATTACCAGCAATTTGTAGCTTTAGGTTTGGGCAGTTACTACAATTCGTTGGGTGTTACAAACGAAAACTGGAATTCAAATGGCGATATGTACTACCGCCTTGGCCTGGTTCAACTTGGATTGCTTGCCCCTGTTCATTTGAATGATAATGCTGCCTATCAGGAAGCAAAAATTATATACATCACCGGGCCTTATGCGCAACAGGCATTTCAAATTATTAATGCAGATGTTCCTGAGTCAGGTCAATCTTTTAAAAATAACTGGAATACCATTTCACGAAAAGCACCACTTGATTTAAGTCAGAGTTTCAGTATCGGAACTCAAACAAATCTTTTTGGAAGACCATTGGGATTTATTGTAGGTTACCGATATGGAAGTTCTACCAAGTATGATCCAGCATATATGGCAAGTAAAATCAGAGCTGATGGTTCGCGTGAATCATTATTTAACGGACAACACAGCGATGAGGTAAATGGATGGAGCGCTATTGCAAATGTTGCTTATAAATTCAGTCCGAATCACAGCCTTTCTTTTTTGTTCATGCCCAATTTTTCGGGAGCAAACAAAGCGGATAATCTGCTCGACAATTTAGATTCGACCATACTCATTTATAAAAAAATACAATTTTATGAGCAACGGAAACAAATGGTTTATCAATTTAAATCAGAACACTTTTTTCCTGCAAAAAAAATAAGAGCAGAATTCAATGCATCTTATACAGATGGTAACAGCAGTGTTCCGGATTTTAAAACACTCCGATATATTTATCGCAAGGATATTGACACCTGGCAAATTGGAGGTGACAATGGAGATATAGACAGATACTACAGATACCTTTCTGATAATCTTTTTGATTCAAAGGCATCAATTAAAATTCCATTTTACGATAAACCGGGTTTACCCAGAAAGTTAAAATTTGGTGGAGCGTATCAATATAACTTCAAGGAGAGCCAGCAGTATGATTACAATGTTCAGTTCGGAATTAATTCAAACCTGGCTCTTAAAAATGGAAACATCGATGAGTTTTTCGATTTAAATAATTTTGGATTTACAGATGGAACTGTCAGTGGAATTCCATACAGCACCATCAAAGAATTTTATGTTGAAGACGGCACACCGGCCAATCACACATTCGGCAAAAGTGAAATCACCGCAGGATTTTTTATGATTGATTATACAATCATTCCTCGCCTCCGGTTTTCTGGCGGAGTGAGAATTGAACATGCTGATTTATTTACTGATGTTTTCAAGTTTGATTCCATGGGTTATTTGAAAAATGATCCGCGAAGAAATTACTCGTCTTCCTTTCCATTGGTAAATCCAGGATTATTAAGTGAAACTAATTACCTGCCGAGTGCCAATTTAATTTTCAAATTAAATCGCGACAGTTCAGGAAATAACAGCGCGCCGATTAATTTAAGATTGAACTACAGCAGCAGTATTGCACGACCAAGTTTACGGGAACTATCAGATGTGGCGCAGTTGGATTATGAGTTTAAGGAATTTGTTTTCGGAAATTCAGATCTTAAAACAGTGCACATAAATAATTATGATTTGCGCTTGGAATCTTATTTCAAATCAGGTGATAATATTTCTATCAGTTTATTATACAAGAATTTTAAAAATCATATTGAACTCGTTCGTTCAGTTGGTTTAACCTGGCAGAATGTTGACCACTCTTATGTGGCAGGAATTGAACTGGAAGGAAAAAAAATCATTACCAAAAATTTTGAATTCAGAGCCAATGGCGCGCTGCTGAAATCGCAAACAAAGTTTGTGCGAAACCGGGTTGATATTTCAGATGGAGTGAAAGAATACATTCCCATTGATACACTTACCCGCACCATGTTCGGGCAGGCGCCGTATGTACTGAATGGAATGCTCACCTATAATTCAGATAGTTTGGGTCTGTCGTTTACGGTTAGTTACAATGTTCAAGGAGAAAGATTAGTCATCACATCAGCAAATCCATTTATCCCCGATGTGTATGAACTGCCAAGGCAAATGGTTGATATCAAACTCATCAAAAAGTTAGGCAAGCACTTCAGTACAAGCTTAACAGTGCGTGATCTTTTAAATACCACCATCACACGAACCTATAAAGATTCAGAATTTATTTATGATGAATTTTCCTACGGAACCAATTTTTCTTTTGGCATTTCTTATAAACTCTGACCCATGTAACAATTCATTTTATGATTTCAATTATTCTCATCATCTGATAAAAAACAAAATTTTTTTAAAATAATAATCATGAAAAATATTTTACTCATTTGTACTTGCATGCTTTTTCTATGTGAAGTTGAATCAAAGGCACAGGTGCAAAATGTTATTGTTGAAAAATATTACATCTCTGATGCAAATGATGCAACGGATACTATCAATGGCCGTGTGCTGCAGGCCGGGTCAATAACTTATCGGATTTATGTTGAACTGAAGTCCGGTTGTAAACTCCGTAAAATCTATGGCGATGCCAATCATGCATTAAAAATTATGAGCACCGATACTTTTTATAATAACATCGACAGACCGAATGCATACTTCGGATACCTAATTAATAACCTGTGGTTTTCAAGTAACCCTACTCTTGCTTTAGATAGTTGGTTAACCTTGGGACTCGGCGCTAAATATTATTCCGGTATTATAAAACCAAAAGATACTGATGGTTCTTCCATTGTTGCAGGCATGGGAGGATTGCTTGTAAATAATGACCCGAACGCAGGTATACCATTATCAGTTGCTGATGGTTTTGTGAATGATACAGTAACACTTGGTACCTGGCTCGATGATGGATTTAAAAACAGTTCGAATGTTGATACTTCAATTTTTGGTTCTGTAAATTCAGGCACTGCCTTTATTTCTAACTCAGCATATCTTCAGCAGAACTCCGGTGTTGATGGCGGAGTAGGAAACAAAATATTAGTAGCGCAATTAACTACTAAAGGTGAACTGTCTTTCGAACTCAACATTGAGGTGATAGATACCAATGGATATATTATCAAGTATGTGGCAAATGGAGATACACTTTTACCCAATGAAAAAATTTCTCCGTATCTGAAATTCCCTCCTGTTTGCGGATGCACCGATGCGAATTATCTGGAGTTCAGCGAAGTTTATGGCTGCCTGAATCCAGATTCATGCAAAACACTTGTTGTGTTCGGATGCATGGATCCGATGGCTTGTAATTATAACCCTAGCGCAAATTATAATATCCAATCGCTATGTTGTTATCCGGGACTTTGCAATGACCGTGACCTTGCAATTGTATGCCCTGATTTAACATCCAAACGAATAGAACTTTATCCGAATCCGGTGAATGATGTACTGACTTTGGAGGTTACTACTGCCAGAGTTGAAACAATTAACTACTTCATTTATGATTCGTTCGGACGATTGTTGATTGAAAAAAGCAGCAGCATGACAACCGGAATATCACAGCTTCACATTGATGTTACAAATCTGAAAACAGGAGTGTACATGATTCGGATTTTAAAAGAAGGAACAACGGACGGAAAAATGTTTGTGAAATACTAAGCAGAAAACAGGAATCAGAAAACAGGAATCAGAAAAAAATACAATCAGTAAAATGAATAAGAATAGAAAAGTTGCTGCTTACCTTATCGCAATGCTGCCGCTTTTGTTGTTAATGGGAAGTTGCAAGCCTGACAAAAATCCTCCTGTAGTTGCACAGGAAACCGGAACGGTGGTCGACATTGAAGGCAATAGTTATAAAACAGTTAAGATTGGAAATCAATGGTGGATGGCAGAGAATTTAAAAGTGAAAAAATTCCGTAATGGAAATTCAATTTCCGATGTAACTGATGATTCACTTTGGCAAAATTATACTGCGGCTTTGTGCCTATATCAAAACGATAATACTTCGCCCGGTTTGCTTTACAACTGGTTTGCAGTAACTGGCTCTGAAAATATTGCGCCAACAGGATGGCATATTCCCACTGATGATGAGTGGAAAGAATTAGAACGATTCATAGGTATAAGCAATGGGGCCGAAGATGTTTCCGGATGGCGCGGAACAAACGAAGCTGATAAATTGAAAGCAGCCTCACCCGAAGGATGGACCCAATTTGAAAATGTATGGGGAACAAACACTTATGGTTTCTCGGCCTTAGCCGGAAGCTGCCGCCTTGGCGATGGCAAGTGGGGAACTCCTGGGTTATTTGCAACCGGATTCTGGTGGACCGCATCATCCTATTCGCCAACCGAAGCATGGTATCGTTATCTCGATTATAAAAAATCAACTGTTTTCCGATCATCTTGTTCGAAGAATTATGGATATAGTATCAGGTGTGTGAAGGATTAATACATACTGCTCTTACAAGTTTTACTGTTATTTATTTATATGAATATTATATCAGGCGATGTAATCTTTTTCCATTCTAAACATCTTGCAACAAGTTCAGGTTTACAATTTATTAATTGAATGAGCAAACAACAGTCGCTTTTTTTTATTCAAATTATTTTCTGGAAGATGTCAATTGTTTACACATCGTTTACACCACTATAACTATTAAATTATATCAAAAACAAATTAGCATAATGTACGGTCAGCATGTTTGCAGCGCATTAAAAAAGATGCATAAAAAAAATCCAAACCAATGAAAACAAAAAAAACAATTGCAAAATTAGTTGCTTCGGCAACGCTTGCCATTGCATTTGTGTCAACCGGATTTGCTCAGGCAAACCTTGGCGCAGATTGCGGATGTCCGCCAGTGGCATCCAGACCAACAGTTCTTGTATCTACCCTGGCAACCAATGGCGGTGCCCTTGATGGGGAACTGCTCGCAGCAAACACAATCTTTACCTGCGACAAAACATGGATACTTGACAAAAAGATTTATGTACCAAACGGAAAAACTTTAACCATTCAACCGGGTACAGTTATTAAAGGAAACGCCGGAACTGCAGCAAACGCTACAGCATTGACAGTTGAAGTTGGAGGTAAAATTTTTGCATCAGGTACAGCAGATTGTCAAATCGTATTTACTGCCGCTGCCGATAATTTAGACGGAACATTCCCGATTGCCAGCAATGGACAATGGGGTGGACTTTGTATTGCAGGTAAGGCATCAAATAATTTAACATTGGCCGCTAATGGTCCTTTCCAACCCGGTGTTGGCGATGGTCGCCTTTGCGTTGCTGATGGTATCGGAACTTTCGAAGGTTTTGCATCTTCAAACAGCAAAGATCAGTTCGGAGTTACTCCTGCTTCATTTGATGACAACGACAATTCAGGAATACTGAAGTATGTATCTATCCGTCATGCAGGTGCAGTGCTGCAGGTGGGTGGTGAGTTGAATGGATTGTCACTTGGTTCAGTTGGAAGAGGAACTACCATTGAGCATGTTGAAATTGTTTCTTGTGCTGATGATGGTATTGAGCTTTGGGGTGGAACCGTTGATTTAAAATACATCGATTTACTTTTCGGTAATGACGACAACCTTGACTGGGACGACGGATGGAGAGGAAGAGCACAATTCGTTTTTGTTTTGAAAACAGACAACACAGCAAATGTTGATAGCGATAACGGAATGGAGTGCGATGCCGATGATCAGAAGTCAAACAACACTTTGCGTTCGCATCCGGTAATATTTAATACCACAATGATTGGAAACAGTAAGACAACCCTAACAGCCGACAACAGTTCAATCGCTGCTATCAATGCAAAAGAATTAACTGAAGGAGAAATTTATAACTCAGTATTCGCGAATTGGAAAAATGGTTTCAATATGGTTAAATCCATGGGAACAAGAGTGAACTCAATAAATGGTGTTTCAAGCGAAGCCTATCATAACTGGGCGAACACAGGCGGAAATACAACTGCAAGTTTGAAAGTAAAATGCAACACATTTATCAGTTGCACAAATCCGATTACCGTAGGCAGCAGTTTTGCAAATGTGATTACTACTGACACAGCTCAATTTTATACTACAGATGGTAATAAAGCAGTTTCATCTGTTCCGGGTTTTGATTATGTATTTACAGTAAACAATACCACCAATGTTATTTCACATCGTGTTGATGCAGTACCAAATCCTGCTTTAACCGGCACCCTTATTTCAACTCCAGTTGATGGGTTCTTTTCTACTGCCGCTTACAGAGGAGCATTTGCATCTACCGTTCAAAACTGGTTATCTGCATGGACTTATAACACATTGTTAAATACCGTAACAGGAATTCAGCCATGCCCGACAGACATTAATCAGGATGGTGTTACCAACAATGTTGACTTTTTACAATTGCTTGGTCAATTCAATCAATCTTGTCAATAAAAACATAGGTCAATGATTTGAGGTGAGTTGAAAGAATACTTACCTCAAATCGGGCACCTCATAAAAAAACTAAATCTAAAATGAAAATGAAAAAATTAATTCTCGGCGCAGTCCTGCTTTTAAGTGCGGCTTTTGCCAATGCCCAAAACGGGTTAGAACAAATCGCGGTTGAAAAATATTATGTTTCAAACAGTGTTGATGCCACTAACAGTGTTGGTGCTCTTCCTGTTGGTTCAGTTACCTGGAGAGTATATGCTGATCTGCTTCCCGGTTACAACTTACAAGCTGTGTATGGTGTAGCTAATCACACTTTGCTGATCACTTCATCTACTACATTTTTTAACAATGAAGATTACGGAAGCACAACACCAACCGGAATCAGTGTAAACAATTCCAAAAAAAATTCAGTAATGGTTGACTCCTGGTTTTCAATGGGAGGAAATGCTGCAGGAAATGTGGCTGTTTTGAAAACTGAAGACAGTAATGGAGCACTGCTTAACTCTACTATTCCTATTATGCTTCAGAACAACGATGCTTCTGCCGGAATTCCAATCAATACACAAGATGGTATGATTCCAGGAACTCCTGCTTCAGTAACTTTTGTGGGAATTGGCAACACAGGCAATGGTGATCTTGGTGTGTTTGATGGTGTTAGTCAAGTGGGTGGAAACTTCACCACTTCAAACGGTTCAGTTGCCGTTCTTGGTGGTGTTGTAGGTCCAACAGTTGCTAACCGTGTTTTGATCGGTCAGTTTACAACAACTGGTATTTTCCACTTTGAATTAAATCTTCAGATTGGAACTCCAAGTGCCGGTGTACAAAACTTTGTTTCTTCAAATCCTGTTGGGGCTGAAATCAGCATTCCGAGTTTGACCGGAACTTTTGGTGTTCCGAATACTTTGCCAACAGTTAGCATTACCTCACCTGCAAATAATGCAACTTTTATTTTACCAAGCACAGTTACTATTGATGCTACAGCAGGTGACGCTGATGGTACAGTTTCTAATGTTGAATTTTTAGTTGATAATGTTGTGGTTGGTAGTGATAATACTTCTCCATATTCATTTAACTGGACTGCAGTTGTTGGAACTCACCAGTTAAAAGCAAGAGCAACTGACAACAGTGGCGGGCAAACAACTTCATCAGTTATAACAGTAATTGTTGGAAACAATATAGTTCCAACCATTTCACTTACTTCACCTTCGAATGGTTCATCCTTTATTGCTCCTGCTGCTGTAAACATGACTACTACAGCAGCTGATGCTGATGGCTCAGTTGCACAAGTTGAATTTTTTGTAGATAATGTTTCAGTAGGTATTGATAATATTACTCCATTCAGTTTCAGTTGGACAAGCGTAGTTCCATTTGGTAATCGTCAGTTAAAAGCAGTGGCAACCGACAATAATGGTGCTTCAACAACTTCTAACATCATCACAATTAGTCTTGCTGACCCAAATGCGCTACCATATAAAATAGTAAACGCAACCAATACTTGCGAACCAAGCATATTCTGTATGCGTGTTGCAGCTGCCGATACAGTTTCTAATGTAATCGGTTATGATGTGGTAATGCATTACGATGCATTAAAAGTAGCGCCAACCGGAGTGGTAACTGTTGCCAGTGACCTCATTAATCCTAACTATGTTGATGTTATTAATAGCATTGATGCAGTAAATCACAATGTAAACATTTCATTGTTTTTCAATGGTAATGCTCCAGCCAATACCTTTTTCTCGGGTACCGGTAATATTTGTTGTGTTGAGTTCAGCAAAACAGCAAACTTTGTTGCCATTGATACAGCTTTGTTCAACATTAATTCGTTGCAGGAAAGTTATATCACAGGCGTGCAGCAAGTAGCTGCTGATGAGGGTAAGTTTAATACATATAAAGACAGTTCATTTGTAGGGTTACTCAGTTTTTGGGCGAATAATGCCCCAATGCCTTATAATCCAGCAAATGCTGGACAGTACCTCATTACAAACATTTATGGCAACAATGCAAATTGCAATAACCAATCAGTAACAGCAACTCAACCTGATTTAACAGGTCATTTTACTTACTCGACCAACAATGGTGAAAAAATTACAATTAAAAAAGACATTGCATCAGCCACCAGTATTCAACCTGTAGTAAATGGTTTTGATGCTTTTCTTGCAAGACGAGTGCTGATTAATGATGTCACTTTCGTTCCTTCAATATTCCAGTTAATTTCTATGGATGTGAATTTGGATGGTGTTATAAGCGCAGGTGATGTTTCTCAGATAAACCAGAGAACAGTTATGATTAACCCCGAAATGAAGCAGGCCTGGAATTATAGCGCAAATGGTACCTCACTTGGTCCTCTTTCTAAAGATTGGTTGTTTATTGACTTGACCACTTTGAATAACGATTTGGACTATAGAGTTTCTCTTACTTATCCTAACGATGATGGTGTTGGAGCTTATAAAAACAGAGTTCCTGTAGTTCCTTTTTGTCTTCAACTTCCAAACTTAAGTGCTGATACTTCAAGTGATTGCGTAACGCTGATTACTGAAACTTACAAAGGCATTTTGATAGGAGATGTAAATGGCAATTACTCTTCTGCCGGCGCTGGATTTTATTCATCTGGTAAAGTTAATGAAGGCGACAAAGTTGTTTTTGATTTAACAAAAGCAGTTACTGGAAATGGCTTTGTTGATGTTCCGGTTTATGCCTTAGCTTCCACTGCTGTTAATGCGTTGGACTTTGCCATACAATTCAATGAATCTAAATTATCGTTTAATTCAATTATTAATAATGATGAAAACATTGAATTGTTGGCGAATTTCAATTCAGCTGATAAAACATTGCGCTTCACTTCAAATAGTTTGAAAGATTATTCTTTAGGAAAACCAATTGCCATTGTTCGTTTTAACATAACTGGTCAGTTAACCAAAGCTGATTTTAATTCAATGGAAGGTTATTTGAATGGAGATCGCGTTGGTATGGAATTAAATGCTGACGAATTTTCATCCGATTACAATGTAAATATTTTCCCTAATCCAGCTAATGAGCTATTAAATGTTATATCATCAGAAGATGCAACCATTCAATTGTTCAGTGTGAACGGAAGTCTTTTATTTAAATCTGAAAATGTAATTGCGAGTGAGAAACTGCAAATAAATACTGCAAGTCTTGCCAATGGCGTTTACTTGCTTCAGGTTTCTAACAACAACTTTGTTTCAACTAAAAAAGTAGTGATTCAGAAGTAATTTTTTAATAACTCTTACTAAACCATCCCGATTAATTAATCGGGATGGTTTTTTTTAAAACTAAATTAAAATAAGATGAAAAAACAGATTGTACTAATTGTAACTATCATTTTTACTTCTTTAATTTCATTTGCGCAATCGCCAAATGACATGAGCATTATTGATGCACAGGACACGGTTGTTTTTGATATATCAATGGCAGATTCCGGAATCGGGTATGTTGAATTCCCTGTTTACTTTTTGTCGGACGATATTATAAATGCGTTGGATTTTTCGTTCAAATACAATCAAACCGATTTTACATATGATACCATTTTAAAACAGGCCGGGTACTTATCCATTACTTCCAATTACAACAGCAGCAACCAAACTGTTTATTTCACTTCTTTCAGCATTACTAGTTTCGGAAATGATACTCCGCTTGTGAAAATCCGATTCAATGTTTTATCCGGAAAATTTTGCATTGATGATTTGAACTCTGTGCTGGTTTATTTGAACGGCGATGCTTGTTCGGTTAAAATAGTTGAATGTGTTACGCTACCAAATTCAATACTCGATATGGAAAATAAAAATGCATCAATTGAATTTTATCCCAACCCTTCAGAAGGTTTGGCCAGTGTTCGTTTCAATGCTAACCGTATCGAGCCTTACCATCTAATTGTTTCTGATCTGAATGGAAAAATTGTTTACAATCAAAGTGCAATTTCTTCAATTGGATCAAACGAAATGAATCTGAATTTGGAATTTCTTTCTAAAGGAGTTTACCTGCTGCAGGTAATTATGCCATCTATGAACATAAATCAAAAATTAGTTTTGCATTAAATTGAAATAGAAAAACAGGAGTCTTTTTAAAAGTCGGTTTATTTTTTGTAGTTTTTTCGAGAGAAGCGTTTCGGCGCTTCTCTTTTTTTTATGGTGTGCAATGAAGGTTTAAGGTGTCAATTACTATTTCAGATAAAAAATTTTCGTTTCTCAATATTTGTGGTAATGACAAAAAAATTATCACCGTATCATCTCTTCATTTATATAGTTCTTATACTGATTTGGGGAAGCAGTTTTATATTGATGAAAAAAGGTTTGCTCGTTTTCTCATCGGCACAAGTTGCTGCCATCAGAATTTCAACTGCGTGTCTGGTATTACTTCCGTTTTTATTAATTCGATTCAGAGAAATTGACAGGAAGAAAGTTGTTTACATGATATTGATGGGCTTAACCGGAAGTGGTATTCCGGCATTTTTATTTACGGAAGCCGAAACACAGGTAAGCAGTTCGCTTGCCGGAATTTTAAATGCATTAACTCCTTTGTTCGTTTTATTTATTGGATTGATATTTTTTAAAATGAAATCCAACGCATTGAAAATAACCGGGATATTGGTTGGCTTTGGCGGTTCAGTTATGCTAATACTTTTTAATAACGAAGGATGTACTGAATCAAATATTTATTATGCAACATTGATAATTATTGCAACTGCTTTATACGGCCTCAGCAATAACATTATTATAAAATACCTGCAAGGTTGTAATCCCATTTTAATGACAGCAACAGCCATGGCATTCATGGGCCCTTTTGCTTTTGGCTGGTTAATGACTACTGATTTCAATCAACGATTGCACACTGAAGGTGCTATGTATTCATTGAGCAGTTGCATGATACTTGGTGCTTTCGGAACTTCAATTGCATTGGTTATGTACAATTATTTAATACAAACCACCGGCGCATTATTCGGAAGTACTGTAACTTATTTTATGCCCTTAGTGGCACTTGGTTGGGGAGTGGCTGATGGAGAACCTATCGGCTTGATAGATTTCTTCGCATTGGCTATTATTTTATTCGGAATATATCTGGTGCGTCGTTCGAAATAAAATTTATTTCGAAGCTATAACTGAAATTTCAACATTTACATCTTTGGGTAATCTTGAAACCTGAACTGTTTCACGCGCAGGAAAATCTCCACTGAAATTGGAGCCATACACTTCATTCACTTTTGCAAAATCATCCATGTTTTTTAGGAAGATAGTTGTTTTTACAATGTTTCCGAAACCCATTCCCGCCTTGGTTAATATGGCTTTTATATTTTCCATCACTTGCCTGGTTTCAGTCATAATATCTCCAATTACTACTTGTCCGGTTGATGGTATAATGGCTACCTGTCCTGATACGAACAACAGATTACCAACCATAACCGCTTGGCTGTATGGACCAATTGGTGCAGGAGCCAGATCAGTTTGAATAATTATTTTTTGCATAGAAGAATTTTTATTTTGTTTTTCCGAAATATAAGCATGCTTGTTTTCTGAACAAGCAGTAATTAGTAAAATCAAAAATGTGATTGTCGGTTTTTTACCGAAGTTTTTTAATTGAACCATAAGAAATATTATTTAACATGAATCAAATCATGAAATGAAATATCATTTTTTATATCCAGAAATTTCTGAACATCGGTATCAGCAATAAACCAACCGGTATCCGAATCTCTTTGTATTGCAATTTTCCATTTAAATAATTGTTCAGTGATGGCAGGAAAATGTTTCACTCCTTCAACATCCAGAATCTGTCCCCTGAAAAAATGATTGAAGAATCTGAACTTACCTGCATTTGCAAAAGCAATAACAGTGGGGTCGTATTCTACTTTTATAAAACCGATTTTAGTTATATCACTTTCCTGAACATCATAGTATGAATTTGTGCTGATGAGGTTTTTCATCGCATCTCGATACTTGAATTGATTGGGTACATTGTGTTTTTCCCAATGGACAAATAATTTTCCATTCGGAATAATAGCGCGACCTGAATAATCTTTTGAATGAATGAAAAGCGAAACATAAAAACTCTGCTTGGTGGAATAGCCTGTCAGCACATGTTCTTCAAAACTTAAATCAGGTGGAGATGAATTAATTGTTAGAAGTGAAATAAGAATTCCCCAAAACATATTGTTTTAATTAAACGGCTTTCTCTTCCAATACCATTCACCATTCTGAACTTTTTCCTCCAGTTGATTCCAATAATCTGGCGAAACAACTTTGCCATCATCTGTTCGCAAAGCTCTTGTATATATTGCCATTACAGGATTGAATGTTACATCAGTAACACCAATCATTAATAATGTTGGTGTTGGTGCTTCAACTACAGGCGCTGCAACAACAGGAGCAGAGCCATCAGCAGGCGGAGGAATAGCAGCAGCAGGTTTCGCTGCAACTTTTGGTGGCGACATATTTCCAATCACAACTGTATATCCGTTTTGTTCTAGTAGTTTTTTCAGAAACTCAGCTCGCTCAGCAGAAACATTTTTCTCCACCAAACCACAACGGGTTCCGTTTATTTCTTCTATCGCGTGTTGGTTGGATGCTATGAATGACATTTTTCTAATTTGAAAATTTGAAAATGAAATACCGACGATACTGATTTTTAATTTTTACTCTTTAATTTTTAATTTGAATAAAACTATTTAGCCAATTGATGTAAGTAATCATACAACCCTCCAAAAATTCCGGTGAACAAAATACCGACTGAACAAACAACTAACGCAATGCGCGAAAGCATAGGTGATTGAATGGGTGCAAGTGGTTGTTCATTGTTTTCAGAAAACATCATTCGCACTAATCGCATGTAGTAGTATAATGAAACAACTAAATTGAGTGATGCAAACAGCAACCAAACCAATGATGCTGAATGAATGCCTGATGTGAACAGAAATAATTTTCCGAAGAAGCCTGCAGTTGGAGGAATACCTGCGAGCGAAAACAAAGCAAGCATCAACACAATTGCTAATTTTTTATTTGAATTATAAAATCCTTTGTAATCATCAAGGTCTTCTTTTCCGGTTGCGAATGAAACTGCTTCCACCACACCCAAAGCAGCGAGATTGCTGAACAGATAAACCAGAATAAAATATACAACTGATGTTGGAGCATTTACCGGGTCACCTGCAAGACCTAATAAAATATATCCTGCTTGTGCCACAGTAGAGAAAGCGAGAAACCGTTTGATGTTTGTTTGTCGAATTGCGAATAAATTCCCGACAGTCATTGTAACGATGGACAATAGAAATAAAATTTCAATCCAGACTTCCTGCATCATGATTACACCACTGAAAAGGAATCGTGCCAATGCAAAACTTACTGCGCCTTTCGATATGACCGATAAAAATGCAGTGATGGAAACAGGTGAACCTTCGTACACATCGGCTGTCCATAAATGAAACGGCACCAATGAAATTTTAAATCCGAAACCTGCCATAATAAAAATCAACGCCAACACTTCCAATCCTCCTGGCTGCAACATTTCCTGCCACGATGAAATGGTGAGTGTTCCTGTGATTCCATAAAAAATTGAAATACCAAATAACAACAATCCACTGGAGAATGCAGATGATAAAATCATTTTCATTCCTGCTTCTGATGAGCGCTGTTTATCCAAATCAAAATTCGCTAATGCTGCAACAGGTATGGTTGCCATTTCTAATCCGAGATAAAAAAGTAAAATGTTATTTGACGATAACATCAGAAACATTCCGAGCAATGCTGTTAAAAGCAAAATAAAAAATTCAGGAGTGTGCTGATGATGCTTCAGCCAATTATATGATTGCATCAACACTAACAAGGTTGCGAAAGCGAGAATTGTTTTTTCGATACTGATAAATGAAGTTGAAACAAACATTCCACCAAACAACGAACCTGAATCACTGCCGGTAAATCCAAGCAACACAATTAAAAATGTAAGTGCAATGTTTAAACGCAACCAGGTTTCATTGTTGCGTATGAGGTCAAATATTTTTATAACCAATTGCAGCAGTATAAAAACCGCTAACGCAATTTCGAATCGCAAAGGGAGCCAGTCGCTGATGTTCATGTTGTTTGCGTTGCTATCGTTTGGTTAAGAATTTAATGTTAAAAGTTTTATTGCCATCGGTGCGGTGTCGTGCGAAATCATTTGTGCGAGCCACATCGGTAATACCCCCATAATTATTATCGCCAACATCAGCAGCCACGAAGCCGAGCGCTCGTACCATGCAGCATCTGTCAGCACTAAAAAATGTTCGTCTTTAATTGGTCCAAGCATCACTTTCGCTACTGCTTGTAAAATGTAAACGGCTGTAACTACTATT
>JAHEZG010000245.1 GCA_023251195.1 Chitinophagaceae bacterium
TTTAATTGTTCAAATGTCATCAGTCAGCTCATTTTTATTTGGCGGGTCAAGAATAAAATAATTTTTGCTATAAAAGCGGTAATAGCATTCATCCGTATATTTTTGCGGCTCATAAAAAAATGATACCCAGTAATGAGCGGAAACAGAACATTCACCATGATTAAACCCGATGCAGTTGAAAATGGTGTAAGCGGAGCAATACTTAAACAAATTCAAGAGGCAGGATTTAAAATTATTGCATTGAAACAAACCAAATTGAGCCTTGAACAAGCAAGCAAATTTTATTTCATTCATCGCGAGCGCCCTTTTTATGCCGACCTATGTGCATTCATGAGTTCAGGGCCAATATTTCCCGCAATACTTGAAAAAGAAAACGCAGTAGAAGATTTCAGGAAATTGATTGGTGCAACTAACCCAGCCAATGCCGACGCCGGAACAATTCGTAAAAATTTTGCTGAGAGCATTGATAAAAATGCCATTCACGGCAGTGATTCAGATGAGAATGCTGTGATCGAATCAAATTTCTTTTTTTCGGAGTTAGAGCGATTTTAAACTGGATTGTTAAATTAGTAATTGCGTAATCACTTTTTAAAAGTTGATTTCTAATTTGCTGCCAGCTGATTGGATATCTTATCCCAATCGTTGCTTCATGGCTCCCACTTCGTATTCAATTACTGAAATGGATTTTAATAATTCATCGCGCGAAGCGGGATACGGAATTTCGTTGCTGATGAAGTTGCAAAACTTCCACACCTCGCGCACATCCGTCACATTTATTTCATACGGTTTGTAAAACTGATTAAGCGAATGCAGAATCATGCGCTTCCGTTTTTTAATCTGGTTGAAAGCAATTTTAAAAACAATTCCTTCATCACGGGTGAGAATCACATACGCGCTTCCATCTTTTATCTCGAACCAATTCTCCAAATATTCTGCAATTACATAACTTTTATCCGGAATGGGCAACATGGAATCGCCGCTGATTTGAAACATGCGATATTTCCGGTCATTGAATAAAATCGGTAACTGGAACGATGGTAATTTTTTTATGTAATCAGGATCGGCATATCCATTCTTGTAACCCGCTACTGCTTTCAGGTGAACCACTTCAATGTTCTCTTTATTTTTTTCATCAACCGTTGTTGCAAGCACACGCAGCTTCGAACCGCGAATAAAAGTGTCGTTGCCTGATTCCATTTCTTCCAGTTTGCTTCCTGAAAGTTTCGAGAGGTCAACACGAATGAGTGTGTCAATAGAAGTTTTATAATAATCAGAAAACAATTGCAACGCTTCGAGTGTCGGGTTCACCACGCTGCCGTTTTCATAACTGTTCAAAGTGGAGCGACTCAGATTTATTTCGGCTGCGGCTGCTTCCTGCGTTAATCCTTTCCGGTTGCGGAGAAATTTTATGTTGGAGTTGAAAAACATTTTAGTTACGGGTTTCGGGTTTGGAGTTTCGGGTAATTTGTCGCGCTTTAGTTTTCATTAATTTTTTTCTATCGAATAGAAGTTCCACTTTAAAAAGAAAAGTGGAACTTCAGTCGAGATTTATTTTTTTCACATTTCACTTTGTCATGCTGAGTTTATCGAAGCACACCATTCACTTTTTTTCTTTTGTCTATATTACAATCTTATATTTGTTTTTATTACAGCCAAAAATAATTAGTAAATCGTTTCCGGCAAATTAATTTCTACCATGCTCCTCACTCCTTCGCGCAATATTGTACACATGGACCTCGACTCGTTCTTCGTGTCGGTGTCGTGCCTGCAACATCCGGAGTTGAAAAATAAACCCGTGCTCATTGGCGGCAGCAGCGACCGCGGCGTGGTGGCATCGTGCAGTTACGAAGCGCGCAAGTATGGAATTCATTCCGCCATGTCAATGAAACTGGCGCGCCGGCTTTGCCCTGAAGCAGTTGTGCTGCGTGGCGATTACGAACAGTACAGCAAGTATTCTGAAATGGTGACTGATATTATCCGCGATGGTGTGCCGCTTTATGAGAAGAGTTCGATTGATGAATTTTACATTGACCTCACCGGCATGGATAAATTTTTCGGTTGCTATCAATGGGCAACCGAACTGCGCAAAAAAATTACGCACGAAACCGGATTGCCCATTTCATTTGGTTTGTCAGAAAACAAAACGGTTAGTAAAGTTGCCACCGGCGAAGCGAAACCAAATGGACAACTAAAAATTGATTTCGGTAATGAGAAAACTTTTCTGGCTCCGCTGCGCGTAGAAAAAATTCCGATGATTGGCGAGAAGACCGCGCACCTGCTGCACAGCATGGGCGTGCAAAAAGTTTTAACACTGCAGCAAATGCCGCGCGAACTGTTACAGCGCGTGCTCGGCGACAACGGAATTTCTATCTGGAAAAAAGCAAACGGCATTGATACTTCACCCGTTGAACCTTACAACGAACGCAAGAGCATCAGTTCCGAAGAAACTTTTGACAGCGACACTATTGACATCAGTTTTCTGAAAGCCACACTTGTGAGCATGACCGAGAAACTTGCTTACCAGTTGCGCAAGGAAGAAAAACTCACCGCGTGTGTAACAGTGAAACTACGCTACTCCAATTTCGATACGCATACTGTACAGTTGCGCGTGCCCTACACCAACTGCGACCACCACCTGATACCGCGCGTGAAAGAATTGTTTGAGAAACTGTATGAGCGCCGAATGCTCATCCGGTTGATTGGTGTGCGCTTCAGCCATTTAGTGGCGGGCGGTTACCAGATTAATTTGTTCGAAGATTCTTCGGAGCTGATTCAACTGTATCAGGCAATGGATAAAATGCGCAAGCGGTTTGGCAGCGATAAAGTAAAGCGTGCCACAGGAGTGGAAATGACACGCCGGAGTTTTAATCCTTTTAACGGAAAGAAAAATGATTGAGTAAAATAAAATTTATAGCTTAATCACCTCCTCGCTTCTGCTCCCTTCACAAAACCCTAACATCATTTTGTCCCAGCAGGGTTACACGAAGTGAACCCTGCGCTTAGTAAACGCAGGGTTCTGATTACAGTAACCCTGCTTGAACTAGGTTGGTAGGTCAGCAAAAAAAAACTCAAAGCTTTATCACCTCCTCACTCCTCTTCCCTTCACTAAACTCAAACATCATTTGCGCAATGTCGTTTGGTTTATTCCACTTGCTGAAATCAGCATTGGGCATAGCGGTTCTGTTTTGAGGGGTATCAATAGTTGATGGTGCAATAACAATTGAGTTTATATTCAACTCTTTTCCGGCTGCATTCAACAATCCATTGAACTGAAACAACAATGATTTGGATAAACTGTATGCCATCATATTTTTTCCGGCAGCAGGATTCAATGCGCCCATTGCTCCCATCAAAATAATTTTTCCTGATTTATTTTCTGAAAAATTCTTGAAGAGTGGCTGAGCAATATGAAATGCAGAAAGAAAATTTAACTGAATCATTTTCTGTAAACTTTCATCTGTAGTTTCTTCCAGTTTTCCCATCGCAAATCCACCAACCAATAATGCAGCAGCATCAATGCGTGAATAATTTTTTATCAGTTCACTCACAAATTCACGACAAGCTTTTTCATCAAACACATTTAACTCAACTACTTCTAAATTTTCTCTTGCAGGAATTTCATTTTTGTCTTGAGCAATTGCAATAACAAAGTATCCTTCCGACAGAAATTTTTCTACAACTGCTGTTCCTAAATTTCCGGCGGCTCCGGTAATGAGAATTGTTTTCATGATTATTATTTGGTATCAGAAAAATAGAAAATAATTCCAAAAGAAATTATAAAAGGAAAAACGGTTGATTTAATTTGCAATCACAATAACTTAAAAAAACATGAGCGACCCGATTAACAGTTTACAAAACGACGAACTTTTTTTTGAAGCAGATGGGCAAATCGCACAGGGAAAAATAAGTGAGGCACTCACCACACTCGAAGCCATTTTACTGGAAGATCCTTCCTATGGAAAAGCTTATAATCACATGGGTTGGATTTATGAAACCAAATTCAAAGACTATAAAAAAGCAGAAGAGTTTTATAAAAAATGTTATGCCTACACTCCTGAATATCCTGCTATTTACACCAACCTCTCCATTCTACTTTCAACACTTGGCAAGTATGATGAGCTGGAAGGTTTTATAAAAAAAGGATTGGAAGTTGCCGGCACTGATAAAGCAGCATTGCACAATGAGTATGCAATTATGTTTGAACTGAAAGGTGATTACATGAAAGCAATAGAGCAATTTAAAAACGCAGTTCGCTTTTCTTTGAGCGATGTGAATGTTGAAACTTATTCAAAATCAATTACCCGTTGTAAAAAGAAAATGGAATTGCTGAGCGAATAAAAAAACCGATGCGATCTGAAATCTCATCGGTCTTTCAATAATAATTTAATTCAGTTTTATAATTCTTCCAATGTTGTAATGTTAGCAGCATTTGAAACATCAGTTGCTGTTAATTTTTTCTTATCTGTAAATTCAATGTGAAAACTACCGGCGGTTAACAATGTATCAGAAGGTGTGATGGATAGTACATCTTTTTTCACTATCCAGGTATAAGGTGCTGAAACAGAAATGGGAAAGCCCAAAAGGTTATAAGTAAAAGTGTAAACTCCATTGCAGGGTTCATCCTTCTTTTTACAATCACTGAACTGATATTGAACAGTGGTGCCAAGTGCCATCGCTGCATTGATTGTTGTATCAGTGGTTGAAACTACTTTCCATGTGCCTGAAAGATTTTTGCGGATTTTATGTTCCTTGCTGCATGCACAAAAAAGCACAATCATTATTAATAAGGTCGTTGCTGATTTTAAAATGTTCTTCATTAAAAAATTTTGTTTGATGCAAGATTAATTGCGATGATGAATAGTTGCATATCTGTGGGATGAAATTTATTCACGCCACTTTCAAAGTATGTTGTGCATCAGGTTGCTTCATTAAATCTACATTGGTAATCGCGTCAACTTTTCCAAAGTTAAAAACTTTGGAAAAGTTTTCAGTCATTAAATCTTCTCTTGTAATAAAATCAAGTTTGTGCATGGCTGTAATTTCCAAACTGTAAAAACCAAACTCTTCCGCTACTCTTCCTGTGATTCGGTAGCAACCCCGACCGCGAAACGGAAACAGTTTTGTTTCATTGGGGAAATGTGTTGTGTCGAAAAAAAATCCATCGCGGTCGAGCCAGGTACCAAAGCGCATTTCATCGCCGCGCTTAGTGCGTGTGTACTTGGTGGTTACGAGGTAGCCAATCATCACTACAATTTTTCCATTGTGATTTTGTAAATCGTGCGACAATAAAAAATTATTGTTGTCAGGCTGAGCTGTGTCGAAGCCTTTCAACAAATCAAAAGGTGAACACAATGGAAAACCGAGCAGTTCAATTTCATCGAGCGCATCATCGAGTTGATGGTGCGAGAGAACTGGTAAAGTAAAATTGGTTGGAGGCATTGCAAAAAGTTCGGGATGCGGAGTGGTGTGTTTTTCATTGCCGAGCACGGTATGAATGTCCCACAGCAATTGTTTCTTACTTCGGCCCGTGAAACGAAATGCACCGATGCGCACGAGTATGCGCAACTGGTCGAGCGTGCAATTCACCCGATTACAAAAATCTCCCAAACCGAGAAATGCTCCGTGCAATTTCCGTTCTGTTTCTATTCGCTGCGAAGTGGTTGCTTCCATTTCGGCGAGGTGAACGAAGCCGAGAAAAATATCATCGCCTGCAATTGTGGTGAGGTGATTGCTTCGGTTAATATCGGGAGCATGAATGTTGGCGCCGCTCATGCGCGCTTCATGCACATAAAATTCTGTTTGATAAAAGCCACCGAAATTATTGATCACACCCACCATAAATTCTTTCGGATAATAAGTTTTCAAAAACAAACTCTGGTAACTCTCCACCGCATACGATGCCGAGTGCCCTTTTGAAAAAGCATAGCCGGCAAAACTTTCAATCTGCCGCCACA
>JAHEZG010000015.1:0-9842 GCA_023251195.1 Chitinophagaceae bacterium
TTTCAGATTCACAATTTGTTCTGAATCTTTCCACTCAACCAAACGGAATTTATTTTCTGCAACTCAAAACAGAATTGGGAATGCAGAATAAAATTATTGTCATTAACAAATAGTTAAGCAGACAATTATCAAATTATCAAATCACCGAATTATCAAATCAGTAATTTACTTTGTGCCCCGATGAAGCGCTTGCTAATTTTATTTTTCATTCTGATTGCTGCATTGCAAAATGCGGATGCGCAATTGCTTCCGCTGTTTGGCGGAACACGCACGGGCACTACCGGTTTTCAGTTTCTGAAAAACAGTGTGGACGCGCGCGGCTCTTCGATGGGTGGAGCATTCATCGCAGAGGTGAATGATGTTTCGGCTTTGTACTGGAATCCTGCGGGCATCACGAAAGTGGATACACAGCACATACACCTGATGGCTTCGCAAACCAGTTTCTTCGCCGGAATGAATCAGCAGTTTGTCGGAGCGGTGATTAAAAAATCTGCAGAAACTTTTTTCGGGGTCAGTTACATGGGATTTTATTCACCGGAGATGCTTTACACCACCGAGTTTCAACCTCATGGTACCGGACAAACTTTTCGCGCTTACGACATGGCAGTGGGTGTTACACTCGGACGAATTCTCACCGATAATTTTTCATTCGGCATCACTGCAAAATATTTAAGAGAAAGTTACGCGGAGGTTCACACACAAAATGGTGTGGTTGATTTTGGTTTTCAATATGAGGTAGGAAAAGCAAACACACGATTCGCTGCCGGTGTCAGTAATTTCGGTTTCACTGCTGAACCAAAAGGAACTGTTATCGCAACTACATTAAATGGCGTGGATACACTTTCGGGTTTTGAAAAAATGGCGGTGCCTGCTATGTTCCGATTGGGAGTTGCGTGGGATGCCGTGAAGAAAAAAGATTCGCGCTTAACTTTTTGCGGACAACTCAATCACCCGACCGACAACAACGAAACATTTTCAATCGGCGGAGAATATTCGTGGAAAGAAAATTTATTTGCTCGCACGGGTTATGAATTAGGTCAGGACGAAAACGGATTACCATCATTTGGTTTCGGATTAAAATTCAAACGGCGCTTCGGCATCATTCAAATGGATTATGGTTTCAGCAACAAGCACACGCTCGGAAATATTCATCGTTTAACATTCAACCTCTCCCTCTTCAACTAAATCTATGACCTCCGATAAACAAATCCCTCCCCAAAAGGAAGGGATAAAGCGAATGAAAAATCTTGAAGCGAATACTCTGTCACGACTGTTCCTTCCCAATAGGGGAAGGTTAGGATGGGGCTTTGTTTTGCTGTCTTTTTCTCTCTCGCTTTTTTCCTCCTGCGATTTTTTATTTGGAAGTAAAAAAGATAAAACCACTGAAGATATATTTAAGCAGGGCGCCATTGACCCGAACCTTGTTCCCAATCAGGTTGGATATGTTCCGCTGCTTCCGTTCTGGAAAAATGTTTCGCATCCGGTTGATGTGTTTGTCGGGTACGATGAAATGGTTTATATCATTGACGATGAAGGGCTCGAAGTTTTCGACCAGAAAGGCGAGCGCCACCGCACCATTGCAATTGAAGGCGCAACCGATGTAACACAAGACCGACGATTGCACACTTATGTTACCGGCAGAATAAATAAAATTGTTGCGGGCACTACTTACAATCTCGCTGCGGTTTTTCACATCATCAATGCATCCACTTCCACTGAACCACTAATCATCGACACGCTCATTCAACCCTTCTGCGATGTGAGCCGCAACAACTCTGCGTTTCGCGGAACACAGGATGAAGCCGTTCAGTTCACCGGCATCACCACACGCGCCGATAATTCTTTACTCGTTGCGCGCACCGGTCCCACCAATGATTTAGGTTCTGTTGCGCGACCTGACAACACCATTTTATTTTTTAATCCGGATGGAAACAACACCGGATATTCCATCGGGTTGAATCCTGTTACATCATCATTGAAATCTGTTCTGGGTTTGAGTGCCATCACTTCCTTCGCTGCGCCACCGCAAAGCATCAGTGGCATCAATACTTCTCCCGATTTTTTAATTCTGCAATCCGATGCTGCCGCGCAATTCAAAGCGCTCTGGATAAAAGAAACCTACGACCCCGATGCCGGAATTTCTTACATCGAAAATTCGTCGCTTACACAATTTGATTTCACAAAGGCAGATGGATTTTTATACGATGCAAACCGCTTCAGCAATCCCACCGACATTTGTGTTTCGGGTGATGCATCGCAATATATTTTTATCGTCGATGCCGGAAAAGATTCGCTCTATCAGTTCACACAAAAAGGATACGAAGGAGTAAATCCCGCTGCTAATTCCGGTTCAACCAAGCAGGTGCTCGCCTCATTCGGTGGTTTTGGTGCCGGACCCTTTCAGTTCGATTCGCCTTCAGGAGTTTGTTATTTCAAGAAGGTGATTTATGTAGCTGATAAAAACAACAACAGAATCTGCCGTTATATTTTGAGTACAGATTTGGAGTAGTGAAAAGTGAAATACTATAAGTAAAAAATATTTTTCACTCGCTGAAAATCATTTTTAATTTCATCGCAATAAAAAAATTAAGAATGAAAAAAACAGTATTGATTTTATTACTGACAGTAATTTATTTTTCAGGTAAAGCACAAGTAGATTCTATAAATAATTCTTTGTTTAAGAAAACCTTTTTTTCAAATCAACTTTTTAATATTATTTCAAATGAAACAGTTCTAAAAGTTAATTCTCATTCTGAAATCTTTTCATTTCCTTATTCAACTTCTGATAAAAAAATTAAACACCTTGATATTGATATTAACGAATTAACTGAAACTTTTATAACTGAAGAGGCATGCAAAATTGGAAATAAAAAAATTGAACTTGATAAACTCTTTACAATGAACAATCATTATTTCATGATTGGTCATACTGACAATTGCGATAACCCAGCTATAGTTAATTGTTCTTTTCAATTTTATATTCTTCCATTTGATATTCATTCATGGTCCTGTAACGGAGAACCAAAACTTATTTACGAAACTACTGAGGGTGCATTTAGGAATGATGATTTCCCATTTAGATTTTTTGACTTCAGCATCTCTTTAGATTCGTTAAATATTGTTTTTGTGTTTAACCATGATAGAAAGAAAAGCGATTTGCAAAGTTTTCATGCTGTAATGCTTGACAATGAAATTAATTTGAAATTCAGTAAGGATTTGGAGTTAAAGTACACCAATGAAGAATTTATTTATAACGGTGTAATGCTGACAAATAGTGGTCAAATTATTATGAAAGGATATGTTGAAATACCGAATTCAGAATATAAAATGGAAAATGCCGGGCTTTTCAAGCCCATTTTTCCTTCTGATATTATTTCAAATAGATTAAAGGAACATAGAAATATCTGGCTTTCACATGTAATTGTTTTTTCTTCAATCGGTGACGAAGTTTGGGATTACCAATTTGCCAACTCATCCATTAAAGATGAAGGCGTTTGTATAAAACTTTTAAAGAATAACCATATACTTTATTCCGGATATTTTTCTGATATGACCTCATATATTGAAGATGGCATTTTTATAAATGAACTTGATCCGGTAAATAAATCTGTGGTTAAAAATATCAAAAAACAATTTGAACCAGAACTAATTAAAAAGGCGATTGGTGATTCTGATTACAACGAGGGAAATAGAATCAGTTACTATAAAATTCTTGATATTATCAATAGGGAAAATGGAAAATATTATATGATATCTGAGAAACGATACTTGTATTACTATAATAGCCCAAATGGTTCAGGATATGCCGCAGTCTATAAAAATATAATGGTGGCTTCAATTTCATCTGAATTAAATATTGATTGGATAAGTGATTTTAAAAAATCACAAAATGATAATCTTATGTTAGGTGGAGGGTTAGTCAAATTCTATTCTAATGAAAAATTATATTTTATGTGGAATGCAAGTATGCCTTTTGATAAAAATTCAAATCAGGATGAAATTGTAAAGTCAGCCGGAATTTATAGCCCTGGAAATTTTGTGGCTTGTTCAACTGTTTTACCTGATGGAAAAGTGGAGTATAGAAAACTAAATAAAATTCCAGGAACTCTTTTATTACATCCTGACGAATCTGTTTTGTTAGATAAATCGCATTTATTAATAACTGCAGATTGTGTATTGAGAAATCCCTATTCAAGATTTAAAGGCATTCAAATAATTAATTTGAAATAAAAAAATTTCAATACTGAAATTTCAATTTGAAAAAAATATTTTTTCACTCTGCAAAAATCATTTTCAAAATTCCTAATGCTATTTATCAAGATGCTACTAACATGTATATAACTTCAATCGTTTGTGCATTCTTTTTTCTACCTAACACATTTCTGTAAATATATTTTTGGCATCGCTATCCGCTGAACCCCGTGCATAAAAATGCATGGGGTTCGGCATCTCAAACCACGACTCAAAAAACTCATTATATGTCCTCGACAACAAAAACACACTCCGGCATTCCAACTAAAGTTGAATTTGAATACTCCGAAATTCTTGCTGCCTGCATCGAATATTTCGGAGGTGATGAACTCGCTGCCAGCACATGGATAAATAAATATGCCATGAAAAATAAATCGGGCAAGTATGTGGAAGTCACGCCTGATGACATGCATCGCCGCATGGCAAAAGAATTTGCGCGCATCGAAAAAAATTATGCAAAACCAAAATCACTCAAAGGTTTATCGCCTCGATATGAAAAGCGCGAAGCACTGACGGAAGAAAAAATTTACGAATACTTTTCTCACTTCAAGTACATCATTCCACAGGGAAGTGTGATGTCGGTTTTAGGAAACCCTTACATGGTTGCATCGTTAAGTAATTGCGTGGTGCTGCCTGAAATTTTTGATTCGTATGGTGGCGTGATGTACACTGACCAACAACTTGTTCAATTATTCAAGCGCCGCTGCGGGGTGGGAATTGATATTTCAACATTGCGCCCATCGGGTGAAAGAGTAGAGAATGCAGCGGGAACAACTTCAGGTGCTGTTTCATTCATGGATAGATTCAGCAACACGACTCGTGAAGTTGCGCAGAACGGACGGCGCGGCGCTCTCATGATTACAATGGATGTTTCGCATCCCGACATTGAAAAATTTGTAACAGTGAAACAGGATTTATCAAAAGTGACCGGCGCAAATATTTCTGTTTGCCTCACTGATGAATTCATGAATGCAGTGAAGAACAACTCACCATTCACTCTTCGTTTTCCGATTGATGCTGAAAATCCAAAAACAAAAATCAATGTTCAGGCAAAAGAATTGTGGGAGACAATAATTAAGAGCGCGCACAAATCTGCAGAGCCGGGATTAATTTTCTGGGACCGTCAGCATCACTATTCCACCTCTTCCATTTATCCGGGATTCAAAAATGTTTCTACTAATCCGTGTTCTGAAATTGCGATGCAGGGCGGAGATAGTTGCCGCTTGATAGCAATCAATCTTTTCAACTTCGTAAAAAATCCTTTCTCATCAAAAGCAGAATTCGATTACAAAAAGTTTTATGATACCACTTATGATTCACAACGGTTGATGGATGACCTCGTTGATCTGGAATTAGAGTCAATTGAAAAAATAATGGCGAAGGTTGCTGAAGACCCTGAACCGGAATACATAAAGGAAGTGGAACTGCGCACCTGGCGCTTGTTGTACGATGCAGGAAAAAAAGGAAGAAGAACCGGACTTGGATTCACTGCACTAGGCGATGCGATGGCGGCACTCGGATTTAAATTTGATTCGGATGATGCGCTCATGGAGATTTCGAAAATCATGCGCACGAAATGCGAAGCGGAATTCGACAGCTCTGTTGACATGGCAATTGAGCGCGGAAAGTTTGATGGCTTCGATCCGAAGATTGAAAACCTGAGTGAGTACATCAACATGATGGAAAAAGAATTTCCTGAATTGTATGCGCGCATGATGGAACATGGAAGAAGAAATATTTCCATCAGCACGGTTGCACCAACAGGTTCGCTCAGCATACTTGCACAATGTTCAAGCGGATTGGAACCGGTGTTCATGCTTTCATACAAGCGCCGCAGAAAAATAAATCCGGATGATAAAAACGGTCGCGTTGATTTCACGGATGCGATGGGCGATAGTTGGCAGGAGTTCGAAGTGTATCACCCGAAACTGAAAATGTGGATGGATGTTACACATCGTACTGACATTACGCAAAGTCCGTATGCCGGAAGTTCTGCTGCTGAAATTGATTGGATGAAAAGAATCGAGTTGCAATCCATCGTTCAGAAATACACCACGCACTCCATCAGTTCAACCATCAATCTTCCTGAAGATGTAACAGTTGAAAAAGTCGGTGACATTTATTTGGAAGCATGGATGAAGGGATTGAAAGGAATTACGATTTATCGTGATGGCAGTCGGAGTGGTGTGTTGGTTTCGAATGAAAAAAAATTGGAAGCTGCTGTAGAAGAAATAAAAGAATCAACTGCGCCGAAGCGCCCGAAAAAATTAGATGCAGAAGTGATTCGTTTCATGAATGAAAATGAAAAATGGATTGCTGTAGTTGGTGTGTTGAAAGGAAAGCCGTACGAAATTTTCACGGGTAAAGCAGAAGATTCATTTGCCATTCCGAACTGGGTGGAAAAAGGTTGGGTGCTCAAACACAAGGACGATGACAAACAAAATCGTTACGACTTTCAGTACCTCGACAAGGAAGGTTATCGCGTGACCATCGAAGGACTTTCGCGCTCGTTCAAAAAAGAATTCTGGAATTATGCAAAACTCATCAGTTCTGTTTTGCGACACGGTATGCCATTGACTTCTGCAGTCAATCTCGTCACCACTTTAAATCTCGACAACGATAACATCAACACCTGGATTAATGGTGTGGCGCGTGCATTGAAAAAATACATTCCCGATGGAACCAAAGCAGATAAAAAATGTCCGAACTGCGGCGATGCCGACGGATTAATTTATCAGGAAGGTTGTTTGACCTGCAAGAGTTGCGGGCATAGTAAGTGTGGGTAGCTGGTGAATTGTCAATGGTGAATAGTGAATATCTACTTCCACCTAATCATTTATTTCTGAATTTTATATTTTTTGCATTCTTTACAAATTCCCAATCCAATTGGTAATTTGTAAAGAATTGATTTCTGACTTATTTTAGCAAACAAACTAAAAGCAATGTCAGATTCAATTGTTCGTGATGCATCGCCGCTGCTGAAAAAAATTTCAAAACAGTTTCGCGCCATTGCCATTGTGGGGCCGCGACAGAGTGGAAAAACAACTTTGGCAAAACAAATTTTTCCGAAGAAACCTTATCTGAGTTTTGAAACTCCTTCCACACGAAATTTTTTCGAGTCAGACCCGAATGGTTTCCTGCACCAGTATCGTAACGGAGCCATTTTCGATGAAGCACAACGGGTTCCTGAATTGTTCAGCTACTTGCAAGGCGTGATTGATGAAAGTGATAAGCGCGGACGATTTATTCTTACCGGCTCCAATAATTTTGCGTTACAGGAAAACATTACGCAAACACTTGCAGGTCGTATTGCCTACATTGATTTGCTTCCGTTCAGTATCAATGAAATTCAATCGCAGAAAAAATCGCCTTACAAAAACGGAGCGCACTCCTTTATTGTAAGAGGTGGTTATCCTGAAGTGGCAACAAAAAATGTGAGCACACAAAACTGGTTTGCATCTTACATCCGCACTTATGTAGAGCGCGATGTGCGGCAATTGAAATCAATTGACAATCTCGCGAAGTTTGAAAAGTTGTTATTGCTATGTGCGGGACGAACGGGTCAGTTGCTGAACATGAGCAACCTCTCGATTGAAGTAGGTGTGAAGATGGATACGATTCAAAGTTGGCTCGGCGTATTGCAAAGCAGTTTTATTATTCACTTACTGAAACCATATCATGTAAACTTTAACAAGCGTGTAGTCAAAACACCAAAGTTGTATTTCTATGACACAGGTTTGGCTTGCGCGCTGCTTGGTATTCACAGCGAAAATGATTTGCGCTTTCATCACATGCGCGGTGCGTTATTCGAAAACATGGTCATTAATGAATTACTGAAAAACAGATTCAACAAAGGCAAGCGAAGCAATTTATTTTTCTGGCGAGATAACACTGGAAATGAATTGGATGTGATTATTGATAATGGAAAGCAAATGATTCCGGTAGAAATAAAATCCGGTGCAACAGTCACAGATGAATTTTTCCGTGGAATAAATTTCTGGCAAAAAATTTCAGGAAATAAAAACGGAATAATTGTTTATGGTGGAAACGACTCGCAACAACGAAGCAATAATGTAACAGTGATGAGTTGGAAAACAGTGGACGATTTGTAGAACAAAAATATTTCCTGTTACATAGTGAATAGAAAAACATGTGTTCCTTCGGGCGCAACAGCTACCACATTCGCAGGCCCCATAAATTCTGTTACACTCAGCCCGAGTGATTTTAATTTATCAATTTTCTGCTGCATGTCGGGCGCAAAAAAAGTAATTGCCGGGTAAGTGAATTGTGTTTGTTGATGCAGACCAATACTGAAAAGCCCGTCACTCATTACTGACCACGGATAGGGCTCGGTATATTTTGTTCCAGTGAATCCGAATTTTTTCCAGTAAGCATAAGAAGAATCGAAATTGGTAACAGGAATCGAACACTCGCCAAATGTGCCGCACATTGGGTTAGGATAATTTTTTACATCCTTGCGCTCGGCATCGCTCATGCTCATTCCGCTTTTTCCTTTGGGTTTATAAATATTTGATGGGTCCATTTTTACTAAACTCACTTCAATATTATCGGGAGTGGTGAAAATGCTTCGTGTAAAAAACCCGGTGTTTTCGTTTCGCACAACGAAGTGATTGCCCTGCTTCTCCACTTCATCCGCAATTTTATCAGCATTGGAATCGAAGTAAGAGATGCGAATAAATTTTTTATCCGACTTCTGCAACATGATGAGCACCGACTCATCACTCATTTGTATGCCGCTTGGAATTTCCTGCACTTGTTTAAATCCGAGCAGCTCATAAAATGCTTTTGATTTTTCGATGTCGTTGGTTGCAATGGTTATTTGTGCTGCGCTTCCTAAATGAAATACAGTAGTTGAATCATTTTTATTTTCTGTTTTGTTTTCTGCTGATTGATTGCAGGATGTAAAAACATAGATGAACAGTAGAGCACAAACGGGGATTAGAATTTTTTTCATAATTAAAATTTATCTTGAACAAAAATAATTTTTTACCACAGAGTTGCTCGGAGTTTTGCGCTGAGGTTCACAGAAAATACATTTAACTGGGAGTATTAGGAGTAATACAAAAGGAGTTGTGGGAGTTTTTTTCACAGCGAAATTTCATTCTTCATTCAACTTCTATCATCCATCTAACTCTTTCTTATTTTCGCCCTCACAGAAATTACCTGAATGAAATTTGACAGAAAAGATTTGAGCGACGAACAATTGCTCTCGATGTATAAATCCATTTTGTATCCGCGGATGATTGAGGAGAAGATGCTGAACTTGTTACGACAAGGAAGAATCAGTAAGTGGTTTTCGGGAATCGGACAGGAGGCAATTGCAGTGGGCGCCACACTCGCGCTCGATGCCGATGAATATATTTTGCCGATGCACCGCAATCTCGGGGTGTTTACCACGCGCAACATGAACCTGACGCAACTGTTTGCGCAGTGGCAGGGAAAGAAGAGTGGTTTTTCGAAAGGGCGCGAACGGAGTTTTCACTTCGGGAGCAATGCGCATCACATTGTTGGAATGATTTCGCACCTCGGTCCGCAACTCACCATTGCCAACGGAATTTCGCTCGCGCACA
>JAHEZG010000015.1:9852-13340 GCA_023251195.1 Chitinophagaceae bacterium
ACAAACTGCGGAAGGAAGGAAAAATTTCGCTCGCCTTTACGGGCGAAGGCGGAACGAGCGAGGGCGATTTTCACGAAGCACTGAATGTGGCGAGTGTGTGGAAGCTGCCGGTGATTTTTCTGATTGAGAATAACGGTTATGGTTTGAGCACTCCGACCTCGGAACAATATGCGTGCAAGCAACTTGCCGACAGAGGAATTGGTTACGGAATGAAGAGTGTAACAGTTGACGGAAATAATTTTCTGGAAGTTTATCACACGATAAAAGAGTTGCGCGAATACTGCATTCGCGAGCAGGCGCCGGTGTTGCTCGAGTGCATGACTTTCCGGATGCGCGGTCACGAAGAAGCGAGCGGTGTTAAGTATGTGCCGAAGGAATTGATTGAAGAGTGGGGAAAGAAAGACCCGCTGAAAAATTATGAAGAGTATCTGAAGAAAGAAGATTTACTCACTGAAGAAAATATTTCTTCGATGCACGCGCTGCTGAAAAAAGAAATTGAAGAATCGCTTGCGCCTGTTTTTGATGAGCCGGAAATTGTTGCGGATACAAACGAAGAGATGAATGATGTGTATGCGCCGTTCGTTCCGCAAATCATTTCACCAAAAAAATCAGAGAGAGAATTAAGAATTGTAGATGCAATATCTGAAGGATTAAAACTTGCCATGCGCAAGCACAACAATCTGGTGCTGATGGGACAAGATATTGCGGAGTATGGCGGCGTGTTTAAAATCACTGAAGGATTTGTGGAAGAGTTTGGTCGCGAGCGCGTGCGCAACACACCGATTTGTGAGTCGGCGATTCTGGGTGCGGCGCTTGGTTTGTCTATCAAGGGTTTCAAGGCGATGGTTGAGATGCAGTTCGCAGATTTTGTAACGGTGGGGTTCAATCAAATCATAAACAACTTAGCGAAGAGTAATTATCGCTGGGGACAAAATGCAGATGTGGTGGTGCGAATGCCAACGGGTGCAGGAGTGGGCGCGGGACCCTTTCACTCACAAAGCAACGAAGCATGGTTCACTCACACACCGGGATTGAAAGTGGTTTATCCATCGAACCCGTATGATGCAAAAGGACTTTTACTTTCTGCTTTCGAAGACCCGAATCCGATAATGTATTTCGAACACAAAGCATTGTATCGCGCCATCAGTGGTGCAGTGCCTGAAGAATATTATACCATTGAAATTGGTAAAGCGAATTTGGTGAGTGAAGGAACTGACATGAGCATAATTACTTATGGTGCGGGAGTGCATTGGGCGGCTGAAGCTGTTTCGAGTTTCGGGTTAGTGGTTCCGGGTTTTTCTTGCGACATATTGGATTTGAGAACTCTTCTTCCATTCGATAAAGAAGCGATTGAAACCTCGGTGAAGAAAACCGGAAAGGTGATTGTGTTACATGAAGATTGTTTAACCGGAGGAATCGGCGGAGAAATTTCTGCATGGATTTCTGAAAACTGTTTTGTTGATTTGGATGCGCCTGTGATGCGTATTGCATCACTTGATTCTCCAATTCCGTTTTCAATTCCATTGGAAAATAATTTTCTCGCGAAGACGAGATTGAGTGAGAAGATGAAGGAGTTGATGAATTACTAATACAATGGAACGCAGATGACGCTGATTGTTATGATAAACTCAGATTTTATACTGACAAAAGATACTATCATAATTAATCATGACCATCTGCGCAATCAGCGTTCTATCCCGCAATGAAAATTATTTTAGAAACTCCGCGACTTCTGCTTCGTGAATTTGAAATCACGGATGCTCAATCTTTTTTTGATTTGAACAATGACCCTGATGTCATTCGCTACACTGGAGATTCTGCATTCAAAAATTTAGACGAAGCGAAAGCACTGATTGAGAATTATGTTCCTTATAAAAGAGATGGTTATGGAAGATGGACTGTTGTTCTGAAAGAGACAAATGAAATTCTCGGCTGGTGCGGGTTAAGATTTATTGAGGACACAAAACACATTGACCTCGGCTATCGCTTCATGAAAAAATACTGGAACAAAGGATATGGAACCGAAGCTGCTCGCGCATGTCTCGATTATGGGTTTGAAAATTTAGGAATGAAAGAAATTATGGCGCGCGCCAATAAAGAAAATATTGGCTCAATAAAAATCATGGAGAAAATCGGGATGACTTTTTGGAAAGAGGGAGATTGTCATGATGAACCTGGAGTTTATTATAGAATTATTAAACAATAGTTTGCTTTAATTATTATAAGAAAATATTTTTCTTATACAAGCCTTTTAAAATTTTTATCAGAAAATTTTCAGGCGGAGGAATTATCAAAAGAAGAAAGTTATTTTTCTGACCTTCTAAATCACTAAACCAATTTAAACTAATGCAAAAAACAAAACACTTCGCCTTGGGCGGAATTTTTACAGCTCTAGTGCTATTATCCTTTCAATCTTTTTACACCCCGAATTTGAATTCAATTAAAAGCGAGTCAGAAAAAAATGTAAAATATGGTGGATCAGAACCAAACGCCGGCGGACAATCAATCAGTGTAAATAATGCAAAAGACTTTATCAATGCTTTTCAAACTGCTTACCCAGGGTTTAACGGTCGTCAGGGATTTTTTATAGGAAAGAGCGCAATTGAAGCCCTATTAAATTCAGACTTGAATAACAATGGTGTTGTGTTTTGTCCTGCTATAAATGATGCGCATGAAATTACCATGGTTATTTGTGCAACCTATGCATCTGATGCCAGAGTATCATCAAACAATTCAGGAGTATATATGGCTGAAAGTTTTTGTCCGAATATCTGCGGAGTGTTTATGAAATAAAATTAATTAAAACATGAAATAAAATCCCTTAACCAAATTTTTAAACTAAAAAAACCAATTAACATGAAAACTGAAACTGTAAAAACGCTGGTCATTATTGTTCTGGCAGGAATCTGCTTCCTCCTTTATTTGGATGAAAAATGTATTATTGATATCATCCCTTCTACTTGTAAAATTGATACAATTATTAAATCAGATACAGTATTAATTTCACATGGCACCGCATGCGATGATTCGCTACGGTATGATATGGCAACTCTTGCAACAAAAGGAGGAATGCCAATTAGTAAAGCTGATGCAATTATCAATATTGAAAAATTCTACACAAAATTGACAACCGCTAATATCCCTTTACCATCTCGAGGAGTATTTATTAGTAAAAAGGCTTTCGATCAAATGTTTTTAAAAGATCCAAATGCCAATGGTATGCTAGCATTTTTTTCAATCAATCTAGATGGAAAATTCACCGTTGTTTATACACCAACTAGAAGTTCTTATACTGAATTATCAAATCCTATACAACCAGTTTCTGATAATATTTTTATTGCAGAAACCTGGTGTCCGAATGTTTGTGGAGTTTTTTCTCAGTATTGCGGACAAGATTGTGAGGTTCCTCCAACTCACCATATAAGATAATAAAGCTGGATTCAGATTTTTTTATAAAAGAGAGCAGTAAAATATCATACTGTTCTCTT
>JAHEZG010000015.1:13350-24310 GCA_023251195.1 Chitinophagaceae bacterium
TTATTTCGAAAACAAATTCACTCTTTTCCCCCATCAACAAAATACATATCAATTTCACCTAAATTTTTCGCTTGCACTTTTCCGCGATGCAGGCAATTGAATTTATGTTTTATGAGTTCGTAGGTGGATCCTGAAATATTTATTTTTCCAACTTCGCCAACCGATTCAATTCTTGAAGCAATGTTTACAGTTGCACCCCATATATCATAAGCAAATTTTGTTGTTCCAACCACTCCGGCTACTACCGGTCCTGAATGTATTCCGCTTCTGATTTCAAAAAACGGTTTGTTTTCGGTTTTTCTTTTTCCGGATGTTTCATTCATAAATGCCTGCATTTCAAACGCTGCATTTACAATATCAATGGCATGATTCGGATTCGGATTCGGAACTCCACTGGCACACATGTATGCATCGCCTATGGTTTTAATTTTTTCAATGTTGTATTTCGAAATTATTTTATCAAATGCACTGAAATAAAAATCAATTTCTGTTACTAAATCCTTTGCAGACAGTTCAGAAGTTCGTATGGTAAAATCTTTAAAATCGGTAAACATGACCGTAACCAAATCATAATTTTCAGCATGCACCCGATCTGAAATTTTGAGTTCCTCGGCCACCGATGCCGGCAAAATATTTAATAACAATTCCTCTCCCCGGTTTTTCTCTTTTGACAAACGACTTCGTTGTATAAACAGAATTATTAAAAATCCGAAAACCACCAGTAATATTCCTAAAATTGAATTGCGTATCACCCTTTCATTTTCAATTTCCTTTTTTGTAATGGCGAATTTTTTTTCAGCCTCTTGCTTTTCCACCACTGCTTTTTTATCAAATTCAGCCTTCACCATAAATTCAGCTATCTGCAATGAAGTGGTGGAATTATAGATTGAATCATTCAGTTTTTTAAATTCATCCAAATAAGCAAATGCGTTTTTATAGTCTTTTAATTGTAAAAATGTTTGGTACAAAACATTCGATGCTTCCATTATTGAAAGCTCATCGCCATATTTTTTTCCAATTGAATACCCAATCAATCCGGACTTCAAAGCTTCCGGAATATTATTTTTCTTAAAAAAATAAGTCGCCTGAATTGATTGTAATCTGCCTAGTGTATTGGCTTCATTTAAATTAAATTCACCGCTGTATAGTTTATTAAAATAAAAATCAGCGCGGTCAAGGTTATTGGCTTCAATATACATTTTGGCCATATAAGTATAACATTCAAACTGGCCTCTTTTATTATCAAGACTATCGTAAATTTCCAACGCTGCATCAAAATATTTTTTTCCGTTCAGTGTATCCTTTTGCTGTGAATATGAAATGGCTGTTAGGTATTTTGCTACAGCATTTTGGCGGTCGTGAATGTTGTTGTAAGCAAGTGAGAGCGAGAAATAATTTTTTGCGCCCTCATAATATTTTATGATATTATTTATTAACCCTAATTGCATGTAACAGGCGGCAATTCCCGAACTATCGTTTAGTCCTTCAAAATGTTTTTTTGACTCCAGAAAATCCGCCGTTGCATCCGATAATATTTTTGAGGTGCTTAATACAAGCTTTCCTTTAATAAAAATGGCTGAGGCAAGTCCTTTTTCAAATGAAATATGTTTAGCAAGATTTATTGCGTCGATATTAAGCAGCTGCGACTCATCAAGCAACTCCTTTTTCCCATCCTTAATATAAATGCTGCACAGGTGATTCATCAGTTCAACTTTTAATGAATCAGATTTAGAAACTGTTAATAAATGCTTTAACGAATCAACAGTATTATCAGCTTTTAAAAACTGTGGTGCTAAAAAAAAGAATACACTTAAAAGCAGCCGGTTCAATAAAATTGATGTTATGGAAATAAGTTTCACTTTTTATTAAAAAATATTTTTTGCAAAATAAATAATCATTCCAAATTATTTCAGCCATCTTTTTCATATTTGAATAAGCAAAACACCTGTTAAATGATTCTTATATGAAACACGATTCCTTAAAATTAAACACAGCAATTCCTGCATCTCCTGAAAAAATTTATAAAGCCTATTTAAACAATAAGCAACATGCAGCCATGACCAATGGCGGTGCGGTAAAAATTTCAGCAAAAGTTGGTTCAAAGTTTACGGCGTGGGATGGATACTGCGGCGGAAAAATTCTTGAATTGATTGAAAACAAAAAAATTGTTTCGACCTGGCGTGCTGCAGAATTTCAGGAAGAAGCAGAAGATTCAATTCTTGAAATTTTATTGCAGCCAACTTCAAAAGGAACGAAACTCACTTTAATACAAACAAAAATCCCCTCTGGTTTGGGTAAAAATTATAAGAACGGATGGAAGGATTTTTATTTTGAACCCATGATTGAATATTTCGGCAATAAGAAATAAAAATTTCTTTACAGTTTAATCGAATCAGAAAAAAATTGAAATGAAAATAATAGAAGCAAAATCGGATGCCGAAATTTTAATGTGTTGGGAAGTGTTAAACGAGTTGCGCCCGCATTTGGAAAAAGAAAAGTTTCTGTCGTTGATAAAAGAAATGATGTTCGAAGGATACCAACTTGCATTTATTGTGGAAAAAGGAGAAGCTGTTTCAGCCATCGGATTCCGATACCTTCAGTTTCTGTATAACGGAAAGCATTTTTACATTGATGATTTGGTTACACTTGAGAAATATCGAAAGAATGGATATGCAGCATTGCTGCTCAATTATGTTTTTGAGTTGGCCAGAAAAAATGGGTACGAAAAAGTAACACTTGATTCGGGGCACCATCGCAATGCCGCGCATCGGTTGTATCTGAATAAGGGATTTACCATTTCATCGCATCATTTTATGAAACAACTTTAACCGTTTTAAATTATTTGTCCATTAATTGAATTGTTAGAAAGTATTGATTGAACTTCATCCTGCTGCATTTAATTTTGTATAAAAGTTTTTTCAAAAAATAAATTTCCATTCAGAATGAGAAAAATTTTTCTGCTGTTCATATTCATTAGTTCAGGTGCCCTTGCTCAAAAAGGTGAGATTGGAATATTCGGGGGCATTACAAATTATCTGGGAGATTTATCTCCGGTTGCATTTGCACCATCAGAAACGCAATGGGCGGCAGGAATAGTTTATAAATACAATCCGAGATGGCATTTTTCATTGCGGGCCGCTGCGACTTATGGTTTAATAACCGGAAGCGATGCCAGAAATAATGCAGGACAGGATTTTCGTATTCGGCGAAATTTATCTTTCAGAACTTACATAACCGAAGCAAGTATCATGGGTGAATGGAATATTGCCGGATGGCAGGGGGAAAGTTACACCCGAGTTTTTACTCCTTATTTGGAAGGTGGTCTTGCGTTGTTTCATTTTAATCCGCAGGCTTATTATCAGGGTCAATGGGTGAATCTGCAACCTTTAGGTACCGAAGGTCAAGGGCTACCATCACAAAAAGGAATTACCACCTATCGTTTAACACAAATTGCTATTCCTTTGGGTATTGGTGTAAAGGTCAGGCTTGGAGAACACTGGTGCATAGCTGCTGATTGTGCCTTGCGAAAAACATTTACAGATTATCTGGATGATGTAAGTACTTTTTTCCCGGACAGAACTGAAATGCTTGAAGCAAAAGGACAAGTCGCTTTGGATTTAAGCGACAGAAGTTATGAAGTGGCAACTGATTCAACCAAAATGCATTTTAGAAAAGGACAGATACGCGGCGACCTTACTAATAAAGACTGGTATTTTTTTCCTGGAATTACGATCACCTATAAATTGAATGTTTATAAACAACAAAATCAATTGAACCCTGAAAATTGTCCCACACTAAAATAAATTTCAATTGAGCCCGGATATTATTCTTGTTTGTATTGCGGCTTATTTTTTAGTGTTGCTTTTTATTGCGTGGTACACTTCGCGCAATGCAAACAGCGAAACTTTTTATCGTGGCAATAAGCAATCGCCCTGGTACATTGTTGCTTATGGAATGATTGGCACATCACTCAGTGGTGTAACTTTTATGAGTGTGCCAGGGGAAGTTTTTACCAAGCATTTTGGTTACATGCAAGTGGTGATCGGATATTTTATCGGCTACTTTGTAGTTGCATTTGTTCTGCTGCCCTTGTACTACCGAATGAATCTCACCAGTATTTATTCTTATCTGCAAAATCGGTTTGGCAATTCGGCTTACAAAACCGGCGCATCGTTTTTTCTTTTATCGAGAACACTCGGTGCATCTATCCGAATATTTTTAGTGATGATGGTGTTGCAGCATTTCATTATGGATGCAGTAGGAATTCCATTTGCCGTTTCTGTTTGCATTATTCTGTTGATGATTCTGCTTTACACTTTTAACGGCGGTGTAAAAACAATTGTGTGGACTGATATGTTGCAGACAACAGGAATGATTCTTGCGCTGCTCATCACCATTTTTTTAATTTCAGGTGAAATGAATTTTTCATTTTCACAACTCTTCAGTTCCATTCATGCTGCCGGTTTCACCCAAACCTTTCAGTTGAGTGATTGGAAGGCAGATAATTTTTTTCTGAAACAAATTCTCGGTGGTGCGTTCGTCACTATTGCCATGACGGGATTGGATCAGGAAATGATGCAAAAAAATATTTCAGTTCGTTCGCTGGGCGAATCGAAAAAAAACATGATTGTGTTCAGTGTGATTCTGGTTTTTGTGAATTTGCTTTTTCTTATTCTCGGTGGTGCATTGTATGTGTACATGCAGCAAAAAGGAATTTCATTTCCTGCAAAAACAGATGAAACATTTTCAACTGTTGCACTTAATTATCTTCCCCCAATTGCCGGATTAATTTTTATTATTGGATTGGTGTCGGCACTTTTCCCAAGTGCAGATGGTGCACTTACAGCACTCACATCAAGTTTTTGTATTGATATTTTGGGATTGAAATCAAGAACCGATTGGGATGAACAAAAAAAATTATTGATTCGCCGTTCGGTTCACATCAGCATTACCATTCTGTTTGTGATTCTCATTTTGATTTATCAGAAAGTAATTGAAGCATCAATCATCTCCACCATACTGCGGGTTGCAGGATACACTTATGGTCCGCTGCTTGGTTTATTTGCTTTCGGAATTTTTACAAAACGAAAACTCACAGGCATTTTAATTCCTGTTGTTTGCATTGCAGCACCGTGCATTATTTATTTTCTTGCAATGAATTCTGAAAAAATATTCAGCGGTTATAAATTCGGATTCGAATTGTTATTGGTAAATGGCTTGCTCACATTTATTGGATTGTATTTGATTTCGAAAAAAAATGAGGCTGTTTAAAGTTTTAATTTCGATTCTAACAATCAGTGTTCTGTTTTCATTTAACAAAACACTTCCTTTAATTGACGACAACATTTTCAGAGTACCAATTGATATTAATCTTTATGTAGCCGGATCATTTGGCGAACCACGCGGTGATCATTTTCATACAGGTATTGATTTCAGTACAAGAGGAAAAACCGGAATCCCCATTCATGCAATTGCCGATGGATATGTGTCGCGCATAAAAGTGCAAGCCGGTGGATATGGTCACGCGCTGTACATCATGCACCCGAACGGATACATGAGTGTGTATGGTCATCTTTCAAAATATGCTGATGCAATAGAGAAATATGTAATTGAACAGCAGTTTGCAAAAAAATCTTTTGAAGTGGATTTGTATCCTGAAAAAGATTTACTGAAAGTGAAACAAGGTGATGAAATTGCTTTCTCCGGAAATACAGGAACTTCAACTGCACCGCACTTGCATTTTGAAATTCGAGATGCAAGCGGCGAATCATTTCCGCTCAATCCATTAAAATGGATTCACATTGAAGATCATAAACCTCCTGTGATTCACGGGTTAATGATTTATCAGTTCAACACCATTGAATGTTTAGCTGAAGAAAAATTATATGCAGTTACCAAAACCGGAAATGAATACACTGTTACACCAACCATTGTAGTTTCAAAATTGAAAACCGAAATCGGAGTTCGTGCAAAAGATTTTATGGATGCAAGTGATGCAGATGGCGACTTCGGCATTTATTCCATTCAGTCTTCCATTGACGAAAAAGAATTTTACAGTTTCAGTTTAGATAAACTCGATTTTTCAGAAGGAAGATATTGCAATGCGCACATTGATTATGCTCAGAATAAAATGAAACTGATTCAGATATACCGCAATTGCATTTTACCCGGAAACAAAGCAAGTATCTATAATAACATTATTAATCGTGGAATACTTGAACTGACAGATACACTCAAACACAACATTGAAATCACAGTGAAAGATTATGCTGGCAACAGTTCAGTTCTGAAATTCAAAATCAAAAAATCATCGGTCGCAAATAAAACTGCTGAAGTTCCTTCAAAAGGATTTGCAAAATTATTTAAGTGGAACGAAGAGAATTCTTATTCAACCGACAGTTTGAAAATCACAATGCCTGAAGGAAATCTGTACGAGGATTTGTATTTCGCTTGTAAGAAAAAAACATACGCGGCAGGAAAAATAAAATCACCGACTTATGCCGTTGGCGATCCCTACGCTCCTATTCACAATGCTGTTATACTTGCCATTCTTCCAACCAATATTCCTGAAAACCTGAAATCAAAAGCTGTTATTTGTTTCCGGAATTATAAGGGAAGTGTGAGCGGTAAAACCACCAACTGGAATGGAAATTATTGCGAAACAAAAATCCGCGAGTTCGGTGAATACTATGTTACACTCGATACAACAAAGCCAGCAGTTACCCTGTTGAATCTTACTGCCAATCAAACTTTAACCGAAAACAGCATCAAAGTAAAAATTACCGACAACCTGAGCGGTGTTACAAAATACAATGGCTACATTGATGGCGAATGGATTTTGATGGAGCTCGATTTCAAAAGCAATACACTTGTATGGAATAAAAATGCATCGGGAAAGAATGGAATTACTATTTCAGCAGGTGAACATATTTTCAAGTTGATTGTTGCAGATGAAGTTGGAAACACAACAACCAAAACCATTAAATTCAAAATCTAAAAATCATGGCACTCGAAGCCGGCGACAAAGCCCCCGTATTTGCAGGAACCGATCAGAATGGAAATAAAATTTCGCTGAAAGATTTCGCAGGTAAAAAATTAATACTCTTTATTTATCCCGAAGATGATACACCAACATGCACAGCAACCGCCTGTAATCTCCGCGACAATTTCGGCGAGTTAAAGAAAAAAGGATTTCAGATTGTGGGTCTTAGTGCCGATGATCAGGATTCGCATAAGCGCTATGCCGATAAATTCAGTTTATCGTTTCCACTGATTGCTGATACTTCAAAAAAAATTCTGAATGATTACGAGGCATGGGGTGAAAAGAATTTATACGGACATATTTACATTGGCATCATTCGCAAAACATATATCATTGATGAAGAAGGTGTGATTCTGAAAATAATAAAAAAAGTACGAGCTGAAGATCATACACAACAAATACTTGAATCACTCGAAAAATAAATTTAATATCGCCTAAAATATCCCCATGAAAAAAGTTCACCTTCTTACTTTCTCCTGCGCAATGTTGTTAATAGCTGCGCTTACTTTAATTTCTACTCAAAGTTCTACTCACCCCAATGCGCCGGATTGGGGTTACACAGGTGCCCCTTCTGAAAACACCTGCGGAAAATCAACCTGTCACAACAATACACCTAATACAGGCAACGGATCAGTTTCCATCACTTTCAATTCACAATTCTATATTCCGGGTAATACCTACCTGGTTACTGTTTCAACTGACGAAGCAGGAATGGGTCGTTTTGGATTTGAAACCAATTGTCTGGATGCATCTAATGTTAAGCAGGGAACTGCTGCATTAATTAACACAACGAATACCTCATTGAACACCACTACGCTTAATCGCTGGTATGTTGGTCATAAATCTGCAGGTACAACAAAAACCTGGACATATAACTGGACCGCTCCGGCTACCAATGCAGGTGATTTAACTTTTTATGTTGCTTCACTATGCGCGAATAATAATAACAATAGTACAGGCGACCATTGTTACACTACTACTGCAGTGTTTCAACCGCAATTGAGTGCTGTAAATTCAGTTGCCAATGCACGCAATAATTTTGAACTTATCCAAAACCCTGTTTCAGATAAAATCACGGTTAATTATAATAATTCCCACAATGGCAGCACAATAATCCGCCTGCTCGATATGAGCGGCCGTGAAGTTTCTGTTTTACTGAATGAAGAACAAAATCCGGGGGCACATGCATCTACTTTTCTTATTTCAACTAACTCCGGTTTATATCTGTTGGATTATTCAAACGGAAATAATCATGAAGTGAAAAAAGTGATTGTGTTATAACATTGATTTCATACTAAATTCTTTATGCCGCTTTGATTTTTCAGAGCGGCATTTTTATTTCAGAATCATGATTAAAAATATTTTTTCAAGACTATACAATTCATTCTGTTGAAAACCGTTGGTTGTAACACAAAGTGCCATTCTATTTTTGAGCACTTCAAAAAAAACATTCAGCGTGGATAGTGATAAACCGGTGCAGCATTCATTCAGGCTGATATTATTTGTTGCCATTATTGTTTCGTGTTTGTCATTTATTAAAACTGATTTTTCTATAGGAAATTTCAAAGCAAAAAAAATTGACTTCTTCAGCGATCTGAAACCAAAACCGGTGAAGAAGGTTAAAAAAATTGCACCCTTACCCGCACCGCCTGCAAAAGATTCGCTCGCAAAAAAAGCGGGCGTATTAATGTTCGAACAATATGAAGGCGATACATCAACAGAGTGGAAACATTTTTTCGCCAAGCTGCAACGGGTGGAGAAAGGAGATAAAACTGTTGTGCGCATTGCATGGTTTGGCGATTCGCTGATTGAAGGTGACATCATCACACAAGATGTGCGGAATGAATTGCAGAAAAAATTCGGAGGCAAGGGAGTAGGGTTTGTTCCAATTACCACGCATGTTCCCGGATTCAGACAAACAATAGGATGGACATTTTCAAATAACTGGAAAACCTATTCGCTCACTGATTCTGTGAAACGAAAAGTTCCATACGGGCTTTACGGTCAGGTTTATCAACCAAAAATGTTAAAAGGTGTAACAGATTCCGTTGCCATAGAATCAGAAGCGAGTCGGGTGAAATACAGTGGTGCTTTCAGCAAATTGGAAGGGTTGAGTCCTTTGTACAATATTTCAATGTTATATAGTCGTGCTGATTCGGGCGACTATATTTTATATAAACTTAATAATGGTGCTGAACAAAAACTCGAATTGAAATCAGGCGATAAAATCAATCGCTTAACCATCAATCAGAATAATCCAATCAATTCAATTGAAATCCGGTTTGTGCCACAGGATACCTTGTTTGTTTATGGTTTCTCCATTGAATCGGGAAAGGGAATTTTAGTTGACAATTATTCCTTGCGTGGTTCATCAGGCATTCATTTGTCGGGAGTAAAAAGCAATGTATTAAATCAAATACAGCAGCAACTCGATTATGATTTGATAGTCTTACAATATGGGGTGAATGTGGCGAGCGAGAAAACAGATGACTACAGTTGGTATTCAAGAAGCATTACGAAAACCATTAATTACCTCGAAACAATTTTCACCAACACTCCGATTTTAATTGTTGGTTGCAGCGACAGAAGTATTAAGCAGGATGGAAATTATGTAACGATGCCAACTATTCCTTCATTCATTGCATCACAGCGCGAAACCGCTTCGAACACACATTCTTCTTTCTGGGATTTATTTACTGCTATGGGTGGCGAAGGTTCTATGATTAAAATGGCGGATGCAAAACCTGCATTGGCAAATAAAGATTACACGCACTTTAAAGCAAGTGGCGGAAAAGTGATTGCTAATCTTTTTGTGCAATCATTATTGTTCGAATACAATTGGTATTTATCTCAGCCGGAAAACAAAAAAGCACTTTGAAAAAATTTCTATTCATTCCATTTATCATTTTGATTTTCGTGAGTGCTGATTCAAATGCGCAAACCACTGAGCAGATAACTCATCCTTATACTTTCATTCGCGATACATTAAATTACCTGATTAACGATTCGGCGCTCAGCGGTTTTTATAAAAAGCTGGATGAACTGCAAAACGGAACCCGCGATAAAGTAGTGGTCGTTCACATTGGCGACTCGCACATTCAGGCAGATTATTTCTCCGGCATGATGCGCGAACAACTGCAACGCAAATTCGGAAATGCCGGAAGGGGTTTGGTGTTTCCGTATCGTGCCGCAAAAACAAATGAGCCGAGAAATTTTTCTACTTCCACCAATGTCACATGGGAAGCCAAGCGAAATGTTTTTCCGAAACTGCCATTGCCCATTGGCATCAGCGGCATCACCATTCGTACTTACGATTCATCGGCGTATCTTGATTTTAATATTCACGATGCAGATAGTTTGAATTATGCATTCAATAAAATAAAAGTGTTTCATTACAAAGCACCCAATGCTTTTGATTTAGCTGTAACAGATGAAACACAAACCAATCTTGCTTACATCAACTCGCGTATCACCACTCCTGATTTTTTTACAACAGAAATTTCGCTGCGCGATACAATGCACAGTTTTCAGTTGCACATGATTAAAAGCGACAGCACACAAATGCAATCCATGATTTACGGAGTGGAATTGGAAAATTCGCAGAAGGGTTTGGTGTACGATATGATTGGTGTGAACGGCGCCATGTTTGCGCACTACGATAGTTCAGTGTACTTCGTTGACCAGTTGGTTTCACTGCATCCTGATTTGATAATTATTTCTTTGGGAACAAATGAGGCATTCACAAAATATTTTAACGAATCAGAGTTTGCGGAAAATATAACCAATGTGATAACTAAAATTCGTACTGCGATGCCTGATGCAAATTTCCTGATGACTTCACCGCCCGATGGTTATCGTTATCGCAAGTACAAAAATGCAAGTGTGGCAAAAGCAGTTGCAGTTCAAAAATATTTCTGA
>JAHEZG010000246.1 GCA_023251195.1 Chitinophagaceae bacterium
AAGCCAAATCAACGATTCCGCTTACATTGGTCCGAAATTACAACGCTTCAGTATTTTAAATATCAATGAAAAATAAAACCCATTTCCATACGCTTGATGCGTTGCGCTTTTTTGCCTTTTTGATGGTCTTTTTTTTACACATTCCTATTCAGGGTAATTTTACTGTATTTGAATTTCTGAAACAAAACGGAAGCCTTGGTGTTATTTTCTTTTTTGTTTTAAGCGGTTTCCTGATTACCTATATATTGGTAAATGAAAAATTAAATGAAGGGCAAATTCACCTCGGTAAATTTTTTTTTCGAAGGAGCTTCAGAATCTGGCCATTGTATTTTTTGATGGTGGCAGTTGCCTTTTTAACGCCTTACAATTTTGCAGATAAAATCGGAATGCACATGGTTGGCGGCGGATATGTGCCTGATTGGAAATTTTCTTTTACTTTTTTAGAGAATTATAAAATGCTATTGGCTGATAATTTTCCTCGAACGACCCCGCTTCCGGTATTTTGGTCGTTATGTATTGAAGAACATTTTTATCTTATCTGGATGCTCGCTTTGTTTTTAATTCCTGTTAGCCGATTGCGTTATTTTTTTATAATAACAATATTAACAGGTATAATTTCAAGATGGGTTGAAATGAAAATTTCAACTAATTCTATGATCAGCAGCAACGATATTTTTACAAACATTGATTTGTTTTCATCCGGTGCCTTGCTAGGTGCAGCGGTTGCCAAAAATTACAATCGAATTGAAACAAAAATAAATAGCCTTAGCTTATTTATAAAAGCCGGATATTTATTGTTCACTGTTTTTGCCATTTTATTTCACAATTTGATTTTTCCATGGGAAAATCCAATCAGCAGAATTGTTTCACAAACATTTTATGGCTTTTTATTTACTGGTGTAATCGCGTTGTTTATGAATGGTAATTCAAAATTCCGAATAGCTGATACCAACATTTTGTCGCGCCTTGGCAATATTAGTTACGGCCTATATGTTTATCATATCTTCTGCATTCATTTGCTGTTTCAATATTTTCTTAAAAACAAAATATTAATTGATAGCTGGAGTAAACTTGGCTTCTTTATAATCATTTCCTTTTTCAGCACAGTTTTCATAAGTCAGTTTTCCTATACCTATTTTGAAAAACCATTTCTTTTACTCCGAGAAAAAATTAAATTTAAATCGTAATAGAATGAAAATTCAGATTCTTCATCTGCAACATGCCAAATTAATAATTACAAACAGTAGGGTATAAAATTCAAACTATTTTTTACATCTAACTCATTCTGACTATTAACTAAAAATCAATAAAATGAAAAAGGCAATTCTGCTTACAATCGTTTTTATTATTGAATTGAATTTAAACTCATATGCGCAGGTAATTGTGAATGAAAATTTTACAACAGGTTGGGATTGGTTCACCACTTCTTCTTCGGAAATTATCATTGATAAAAAAGCAGATGCATACAACTGGGATAGAAAAACAACAGGTTGGTATTGCACCTGGAAGCCGTGCGAATTAATTCAGTCGGCTGATTATAAAATTTCGTGTGAAGTAAAACATATCAGCGGTGTGAGTGATCACGGGGCCGGCTTGATGTTCGGGCAAAAAGATTTGGATAATTTTTTCTCGCTGCAAATCAGTGCAAATGGTTTTTATGTTTTGTATGAAGTGAAAGGCGGGCAATGGTATACGCTCATTGACTGGACAACTTCCGTCAACATCATTCAAGCAAATGAAAACTGGAATGAAATAGGAATTCAAAAATCGGGAACAGATTGGCAAGTGTTCATCAATGGAAAACCTGAAAAGAAAACCGCAGTGAAACAATTTTATGGAACACAAATAGGATTTATTGTTGATGACATTCAGAAAATAAAATTCGATAATCTGAAAGTTGAAATCAGCGCCGAAGGAGTTTCGGCACAATCTACTTCATTATGGGAAGAAACTTTTTCTGACAACTCGCGCGGTTGGGTTACAGGCAAAGGCGATTATGGAAACACATTAATGGAAGGCGGAATGATTAAACTCACCGGAACAACAGAAGGAAATCTGCGAAATGAAATGCCAACCACAATGGATTTCACAAAAGATTTTTCTATCACATCAATTGTTACACATCAAAGCGGGACAAAAAATTTCGGATACGGAATTCTATTCGGCGGAAGTGAAGCAGGATATTTCTGGTGCTTTTTAATTTCTGCTAATGATGGATATATATTTTTTCAGAAAGGGCCGAAGGGAAGTCAGGATATAATTATTCCATGGACTTCAAGTGCGTGGGTGAATAAAGGCAATGAAGCAAATACGCTGATGGTAAAATCGGAAGGCGGCGATTTTAAATTGTATGTCAATAATCATTTGCTTACATCACTCGGCCAGCGCAAAGCATTTGGCAACCGCATTGGATTGTATGTTGGGAACAAGCAGGAAGTGTGGTTCGATAACATCGCTATTTCTACTGTGCAAACAGAAAGCAATGAAAATGTTTTGCTGCAGGAAAATTTTAACGATGCAAACAGCGCTTGTGTGAAAAGCAACAATGATTATTATTCCTACATCAGCAAGGACAACAAGTTGTATGTGGAGTTGAACAACAGCAATGCAAATTATTCATGCGACCTTTCAAACACCAACTTTAACTATGTATCTAACTATTCAGTTAGTGCTGATATGGTGAAAGGTTGCGATACCATAGAGTCGGGTATTGGAGTAATGGTGAATAAAAATGTTGCCTACTTCTTTACACTTTATGAACGATATTTTATTGTTTCAAAAAGTGATGGCACCGGAAACCAAATAATAGTGCGCGGTGCAGGTGTGGATGAAGGGACGATTTCGAAGTGGAAACAAATTAATTACATGACCGGTGCTGAAACACAACCGGGTTTTTCAAAATCCATCCGCAGTGGAGTGTATGCAAGCAACCAGCTAAAAATTGAAGTGCATGGTTCGCAAATTATTTTCTTCGTGAATAATCAGCAGGTTGCTACTATTGATGATTCAAGTGCAGTTAGTATTACAAATGTTGGTGCTTATGCTACCGGAAATCCGGGAACAGTAATCTTTGATAATTTTAAAGTGGTGAAACAATAAAAAAAACAGATTGAAAAATATTCTGATTCTTTTCCTTTTCTGTTACACTTCAGTTTATACGCAGACAAGCCCGCAACTTTCAATTGACTCCACAAGAGTTGATGCGAAACTGATAGTTGGTTTTTGGGAATCTTCTGATTCAAAAAAATATCGAATTGAATTTATTGATGAGCAATGGGCAGTGAAATTGAAAGCTGATGTTGGAGTTGCTGGTGGTTATTTTTTTTCAAAAGATTCTTTGAACCGAATTACAATGAATGGATACGCACCTAACTGGCCTCCCTACGATTGCGGTTTAAAACTCATTTCTATTGATACTTTGGAAATAGCCACAAGGTGTTTTATGTGCGAAGCCATCAAGAGCAAATTTGTGAGGGTAAGGGAAAAATAAATCACTCCAATCATTTAATCACAAAAATCATAGTTCAGACAATTTGAAAAGTTAAGTTTGAGAGCGCTGGAAAAAATATCTGAATTAGGATTTAAAGATTAGAAGATTTATAGGATGTATACAAAATCGAAAAACAAAATCCTATCTATCCTGTAATCCTAAAAACCTTAATTCAGACAATTGCAGCGGCGCGAGGGGAGAAACAACAACACACTAAAAAATGAAAGTTTGATTCCATATCTTTGAAAAAAAATTACAATGAAAGTTCTACTCGATGTTAAAGACAGCAAAGCAGATTTTTTTATTGAGCTGGTTAACAATCTTGGATTTGTGAAAAAGGTGGAAGAGCAACACGAGCCAACCAAGAAACAAATTTTACAAGAACTGAAGCGGGCAGTAATTGAACTGAACCTGATTGAACAAGGGAAGCTGAAAGCAAGACCAGCCAAAGAATTATTGGATGAGCTATAAGGTTTCTTCTATTCCATTATTTGATGCGCAGGCAAAGCGACTTGCGAAAAAATATCCATCGCTAAAAAAAGAATTGCTTGGACTGATTGAATCACTTGCTGAAAATCCAACACAGGGAAATTCGATGGGGAAAAATTTTTATAAAATAAGATTGGCGATTTCTTCAAAGGGAAAAGGAAAATCAGGTGGAGCAAGAGTGATTACTTATTTGAAAGTAGTGCAGGAAAATATTTATCTCGCTTCCATTTATGATAAATCAGAACAGGTTGACATCTCGGTTAAAGAGCTTGAGAATATTTTGAAAATGCTTCCGTGAAAATACTTTACCGCAGAAGCGCAAAGCCGCGGAGAAAAAAAATCACACCAATCATTTAATCAAAAGAATCATAGTTCAGACAATTTGAAAAGTTAAGTTTGTGAGCGTGAGGAAACCTGCTGCTGAAAACACACAGGCAGCGGCGCGAGAGGAGAAACATCAACACACTAAAAAAAGGAACAACAACTAAATAGAAAAATATATTTTCGTCTCATCATAAAACAAAAAACTAAAACATGGAAAAATATTTTTTAGCTGTAATAGCTTTTGTTGGATTGATTATAATGAATTCATGTGGTGTGACAGATGATAGAGAATCAATAGCTCGTAATTTTCTTCAGGAAAAAATTTCTTCCGAATCAAAGTCCACTTTTAAAGTTGATGATTTCTCAAAGACGAATGGGTATGAACAGGATTTAATGGGAATGAAGATTTATACTATTGAATTTCAAACTGACATATCAACTACACAAGAAATATGGAAGCGTGGAGATTTACTTTCCGGATACTGGGGGGATTTTAGTGTTTGGACTCAAGCGCCAACTGGATGGGAAGCATCAGCAAGTCTTCATAAGCACTTTGGGCAAAACGCGAAATTCCACTTCACTGGAGAATGTCAACTTCAACAAACTGAAAATGGTTGGCGTGGATTAAAATATAAAATGAAATCAATGCAAACTTTAAGCGAAGGTTCGGCTTCAACTAACTCAAGTGGCGTGGGTGTAGGAAATCCTGGAGCTAACCCAAATGGAAATTACTCTGAAAATAATAATGCTTCATCAACAATTACAAATACAGGGAACTTTAAAGGTGCATGGTTTGAAATCTGGATTCCTACAAATTTTAAAGTTATACCTTCTTTAAAATCTTCATCTTCGTCTGATGGTTATGAAAGTGCCTTCTTTCGTTCTCCTGATAGCAAAGTTGAGTTTTATATTTTTTCACCGCAATGGAATGGAGAACCCTCTGACATTGCAGTTAATACTGCAACTGAAAAACAAATTTCTACCGAAAGCAAACCTTCTGGAAACAACATAATCACTTGGGTCACTATTAAAGCAAATGATGGTCATTACACTCGTGCTTATCAAGATACAAAAGCAAAAGATGGTAGCACTCGATGGGTTGTTGGAATTAAATATTCTGACCAAAATTCTTATAATAACTATAAGGAAGATTATTTAAAATTTAAAAAATCACTGCAACAATTTGCAGATTAAAATAAAAACATGAAAACGATAATATCATTATTAGTAATAAGCAGTTTGGGGTTCTTTTCTTGTAAGAATAATTGTGGTGAAAAGTTTGTTGGAAAAGTATGGTATTCAAAAAGTGGTCTTGAATATTCATATCAAGATAATTCTAAAGATACTGATGAATTATTTATAAAAGTTGAAAAGGAAAATGATGCTTTCGTAGTATATTACTATGATCAAGAAGGTAAACAGGATATAGATAAATTTTTGGTAACCTGTGATGATAATGTCTTGAAGGGACAATACAATGGGCACGATATTCAAATGGGTGTTTTAGAAAATGGTAATTTACTTTTTAACCAAGATGAAATTCAATCGGTAGGGAATCAATTTAAGGAACTTGGGAATCTATTAAATAGTGCAGTTGAAACTTGTCTTGCGG
>JAHEZG010000247.1 GCA_023251195.1 Chitinophagaceae bacterium
TAAAAAGCTGAAACTCATTTATTGCCTTCTCGGTGAATTCCTGCGACATCTCATATTTTGGCGACATTTGCATGTAGCATTTTGCATTCATGAACAGGCATTCTTCAGCGTGTACACTGGTTGGATATGTGGCAAAGTAATTTTTAAAATGGTAGGCTGCAATCAGGTATTCGCCTGTTCCAAAATAACAAAAAGGCAGGTAATAATACATCTCCTCTCCTTCTTTTGACCCCTTGTAAACAGGCACTAATTCTTCAAACAAAGGAAGTGCCTTATAGTATTGTTGCTTGTTATAAAAAGTTTTTGCTACTTCATATTTCTTTCCCAAGTCGTTTCCTTTTAAAACTTCCTGATACTGGCTGCAAGAAGAAATAATCAGAACAATGAAGGTGATAAACAGAAGCTCTTTTTTCATGGGCGCGCAAATATAGTTTTTTGAATTTGATGCATCAGCTTTTTAGTAAGAATGCATTTTTATTGAAGCGTATTGACCGCAATAATGTTACAACTGTAAATGAGTTGAAAAAGTATTTACTATTTTAAAGTTTCATTCAAGCAATATTTTAATTGAAAAATAAACGACCGAACCCATTGAAATCAGAATTACTGAAGCACTAGTTTTTTAATAAAATTTTCATTGGGTGAATGCAGCGTTATAAAATAAATTCCTTTCGGAAAATTACTCATATTAATGTCCATGCTTTTTCCCAGCCATTTTTTTGAATAAATAATTTGCCCAAGTGTATTTGCTATTTCCAGAGTTGATTTGACAATCGGTTCTGAAAGTGAAACAACAATTATCCCATCGGTTGGATTTGGAAAAACATGAAGTTGTGACCGGTTCATTTCAATCTCTTTAATACCAGATATTGTTACATGCTTGCAATTAGTCGTATCACTACAATTACCATTTGAAATTATTGCTGCATAATTGCCGGTTTGAGTCGGGATAAATAAACTTCCTGTTTCATTGGGAATCAATGTATCGGTATTACAATTAATCCATTGTATTGTTCCGTTGCCAATGGTGCTTAGTGTATCACCTGAAATGTTTATACCCGGTTGCAGTAAAATTTTTGTCAGGTAAAGTGTTACAACTGAATCGCAATTATTTATAGAATTATAGATACTGCTATAAGTGCCAGATTGATTCAGCAGTGTGCCGTTAAAGTTATAAGTTTCCCATTGACAAATAGTGTCGAGAACCGATGTTTCGAGCATTGAACCAACTGATAATTGCAACTGCACAATTGAATCGCAACCGGTGGCAGAAATAAATGCCGAAGTGTAATTGCCCGAATTATTCAAAAGTGTTCCGTTAAAATTATAGGTGTCGCCAAAGCAAATAGCTGCATTATCAGTAGTGGATATTTCCGGCAGCATGGTTAAAGTTAATTCACTAACAGAATCACAACCCATGGCTGAAATCAAAGTATCAAAGTACACACCTGAATTATTTAAAATTGTTCCATTAAAATTATAGGTTTCGCCAAAACAAATTGTATCGGAAGTTGAATGAAAAACCGGATTAACAACAAATAAATTCAGGATGCTGATTGAATCGCAACCGGCAATGGCTGTTAAAGTATCAGTATAGTTTCCTGAGGTATAAATCACAGTGCTATTGAATAAAAATGAATCTCCATCGCATATAAATACATTGGTTACTGCTGAAATTAAATTGCTTACAATTAAATTCAATGTAACAATTGAATCGCATCCGAATGAAGAAATATAATTGGCTGAATAGATGCCTGAAGTTGAATAATTATTTCCGTTGAACTGAAATGATTGTCCTGTACAGATGGATTGATTTAATTCAGTGGTGTAATCGGGTAGAATTGTTAAATTCAAATTCACCATTGAATCGCAACCGTTAATAGCTGTTAACACTGCCTGATAATTTCCTGAAGCAGTTAAAATATTTCCATGGAAATTATAAGTTTCACCAAAACACAAAGTATCAGCGTACGAATGATTATATGCAGACAGCACTGAAAGGTTTAAATGCAAAACTGAATCGCATCCATTTGATGCAGTAAGCACATGGGTATAAATTCCGGTGGTATTATACACTGTTCCATAAAAATTAACATTCTCATTTGAACAAATCGTAGCAGCAAAGAAGTGATTTTTGGGAGGTAGTTCACTCAGGTGAATGTGAAAAACAGAATCGCAACCGGTGGAATCAAAAACAGTAAAACTATAGTTGCCGGTAGCGGTTAATACAAGGCTGTGAAAATTATAAGCATCATTATAGCAAATGACGGCTGAATCACTTTGCGTATACGGTATGCAGCAAGTGTAAACAGGATTCATCAATTGACAATTGCACGAATCAGAAATCGGCAGCGTATCATTTTCAGCAATGCGGAAACTATCCAGCTTTATTCTGAATTGAGCCAGAATAACTTGATAATTACAATCGTGAACAAGATTGGTAATTTGATAAGGATCACTAGTCATGTCAAATAATTCTTCAGTTGTATCAGCGCAATAGTACCTGTTGTATTGATAAGAATTAGTTCTGACGGCTCGCACCTGCGGTATGCTGTTGTTGGTTGGTGGAACTACTTCATACAAAAACTGGTCGCGGTTAAAATCATGATTGAATATGCGGTGAATTGATTTTCCATCCATTAAATAAACTGAATCTGAAATTCCTGCAGCCTCCAGAATGGTTGGGGTTACATCAGTATTTATTACAAACGAACTATCGATTAAAGAACCCGGAGTAAACCACGCCGGATAGCGAATTAACAATGGAAGACCTATCGCTTCTTCATAAGGATACTCTTTACCTTTTAAATGATGTGGCCCAATCATAAATCCATTGTCGGTAGTAAATATCACCATTGTATTTTCAAGCAGGCCAAGTTCATCAAGCGAATCCAGAATTTTTCCGGTGCTTTGATCAATGCCTGCCACCATTTCAAAGTATTTTTTTGTAATTGTTTCGAAACCGGCTGCATTATTTATAAAAAATGCTGAATCGTCGTAAACAGGTGATGGATAATTTTTATAGTACGCCGGAAAGTTTGGAGGCAATGGAAAATTAACTGAGCTGAACATTCCGTCGAATTGTGTCTGAGAAATATAAGGTGCGTGCGGTGCATTGTGATTGAGCATAATCATAAAGGGTGTATCCACTCTGCTGATTAAACTTAAAACACTGTCGGTTAACATATCGGTTATGTGACCATATGCCACAAATGCTGAATCAAAATACCTGCAGGTATCATCAAAGTAATTCGTTTTTTTTGGTGTCCATAACCAATAATCAAATTCGGGTTTCGGACTTGATGAACCCACCATCCACTTGCCGCACAGTGCTGTGTAATATCCATTGTCGTGCAGTATTTTCGGGAATGTTGGTATGGATGTATTAAGCGTGGTGAAATTATTTACCGCCCCGGTTTCGTGGCCATATTTTCCGGTGAGCAATGAAGCACGGCCCGGTATGCATAGTGAATTGGTAGAATAATATTTTGTAACATTCAATCCCTCCTCTCCTATCCGGTTAATGTTTGGAGTTGGCAACAATGAAGCGGTATCATAAATACTGACAGATGATTTGCTCATGTCGTCGGTACAAATGATTAAAAAATTCGGTCGTGATGTTTGCCCATTTGTTTTTTTATAAAATAAAAAAACAACAAGAACTGCCAGCAAATAAATTCTTGATTTGTCCATTAAATTTTTCTTGAACTCTTCAGTTTTCACAAATGTATTTGCGAAATCGGTTTAATGTATATATCCTTTGATTAAACAAATCCCATTATGATCACAAACTTCAGTTAAATAATAAATAAAAAATCACATTCTTTCAGGAACTTCTATCCCCAATAATTTCATCCCCTTTTTTAAAACGCGGGCAGTTAAATCAGAAAGCAATAACCTGAAATTCTTTATGTTTTCCGTTTCGGCTTGCATGATTGAATTTTCAGCGTAAAAAGAGTTAAAATTTTTTGCAATAAAATAAATGTAATTGGCTAATAATGCAGGGTCGAGGTTAGCAGCAGCCTCTTTTATTATTGTTGGATATAAATATAATTGAAGCAATAATTTTTGTTCTGATTCATTAACTGCTATTTGAGGAGTAGTATTCTTAAAACTATTCCCTGCCTTTCTTTTTACAGATTGAATTCGAGCATAAGTGTATTGAATAAACGGGCCGGTGAATCCATGAAAATCTATTGACTCTTTCGGATTAAAAATCATGCGCTTGCGTGGATCAACTTTCAGTATAAAAAATTTCAATGCGCCCATGCCTAATTCGTAGTATAATTTTTCTGCTTCACCGGCACTAAAATTTTCAGTCTTTCCCAATTCCAATGTTTGCTCTTTCGCGGTGCGAATCATTTCTTCAATTAAATCATCGGCATCCACTACGGTTCCTTCACGCGACTTCATTTTTCCGGTTGGCAAATCAACCATGCCATATGAAAGATGATTAATTCCATCAGCGTATTTCTTTCCAAGTTTTTGTGTAACGAGTTTTAAAACTTTGAAATGATAATCCTGTTCATTCGCTACTGTATAAATCATTTGATCGGGTTCAAAATCCTGGTAACGCAAATCGGCAGTTCCTAAATCCTGAGTGATGTAAACCGAAGTTCCATCGGATCGCATCAAAACTTTTTCGTCCAATCCATCAGCAGTTAAATCAATACTCACTGCACCATCCGGTCTTTTATAAAAAACATTTTTACTCAGTCCTTCTTCCACAATATTTTTTCCGAGCAGGTAAGTATCCGATTCTTTGTAGTGTTTATTAAAATCGCAGCCAATCAACTGATAGGTTTCTTCAAAACCTTCGTACACCCAACCATTCATCATTTCCCATAGCGCTCGCACTGTTGTATCACCTGCTTCCCACTTCAATAACATTTCTTTTACTTCAACATTGAGCGGCGCATTTTTTTTTGCATCTTCTTCACTCATCCCATTCAACATTAATCCGGCAATCTGAATTTTTAATTCCTGATCAAATTTTACATAGTAATCCCCAACCAGGTGGTCGCCTTTTATGCCTTTCGATTTAGGTGTATCGTTGTTACCGAATTTTTGATAGGCAAGCATTGATTTACAAATGTGAATTCCGCGATCGTTGTAAATATTCACTTTCACTACTTCATTGCCGGCAGCTTTTAAAATTTCAGAAACCGAATAGCCTATAAAAATATTACGAATGTGACCAAGGTGCAACGGCTTGTTGGTGTTTGGCCCAGCATACTCCACCATAATTTTTTTATGTGTGGAAGGCAATGAAAAAAAATGCGCAGCTTCCTGCGAATTGTCATCAGCAGAAGATTTCAATAAAAAGTTATTCCAGAATTCATTCTTTAATTTAAAATTCACAAACCCTTTCACAACATTGTATGAATCAATTTCTGAAATTTCCATTTGCAATGCATCGCCAATCTCCTTGCCGATTTCTTCAGGTTTCTTCTTCGCGATTTTAATAAATGGAAAAATCACAACCGTAAAATCACCCGTAAATTCTTTAGCAGTTTGATTGACAGTAATTTCCTGCGCAGTAAAATTTGTACCGTATAATTTATTTACAATAATTGCTGTTTTCTCTTTAAGTAATTGTTCCATTCTTGAAGTTCATTAGGTCAATCGTTCAATGGTTTATTCGTTCAATAGTTAATATACAAATGGGAATTGTGAGCAGCTTTTTATGAATTTAAATACCTGCTTACTTAAATCTGCAAACCGCCTACTGAATACTGCCGACTGATTTACTCCTCCGCCCAATCGTTATACAATTGATTTGTTACTTTTTGTAAAATCTCAAAAGCATTTTCAGCCATCAGATTTTCTTTATCCAAAGTTGGATTCACTTCAGTTAC
>JAHEZG010000248.1 GCA_023251195.1 Chitinophagaceae bacterium
CACTCTTGCGGCGATGATTTGATTCAACTCATCAATGGTATTCTTGATCTTTCAAAAATTGAATCAGGATTTATCACGGCAAATATTTCCCCTGTTCGTTTTGGAGAAATTGCATCCTTTGTTGAAACTACTTTCAAACCGATTTCCGAAGCAAGACATCTTCGCTTCACCATTGAAACTGATACACAACTTCCGCAATCATTCGAAACAGATATTCAGCGTCTGAATCAGATTCTGAAAAATCTTTTGTCGAACTCATTCAAGTTTACGGAGAAGGGTGAAGTGAAATTGAAAATTTATGAAGCGAATAAAAACTGGAAGCCGGGAAATGCAAATCTTGATAACGCAAGCAGGGTAGTGGCATTTGCAATTCATGATTCCGGAATCGGAATTCCAAAAGAAAAACAGAATATAATTTTCGAAGCATTCCAGCAGGCAGAAGGATCAACCAGTCGGAAATACGGAGGCACCGGTTTAGGATTATCCATCAGTCGTGGATTGGCAGAACTGCTCGGTGGAACAATCGAACTCGAAAGTGTTCAGGGAGAAGGAAGCACATTCACACTTTTCCTTCCGATTGAAAATGTAGTTCCGGTGGTATCGAAAGAAACAACTGATAATCTCAATGCCATTCAGCAGTTGCACATTAATAGTTCGCAGGATATTGACAGTTTACTCAGTTCTATCAGAATTACCAATGAGGGAATTGAATCCAACATGAGCATCGTCAGCGAAATGATCAATGATTCCGGTGACGACCGAAGCAATATTCAATCAAGCGATAAAGTGATTTTAATTGTTGAAGATGATTTGCGTTTTGGAAAAATATTAATTGAGCGCGCGCATGTGGAAGGTTTGAAAGCAATTGTTGCAATAAGTTACATTGAAGTTTTTGATTTCATCAATCGTTATTCACCCATTGCAATTACACTCGATGTGAAATTGCCTGATACCAGCGGATGGAAAGTGCTTGACTTACTGAGAAATGATTTGAACTATCGTCACATTCCGATTCATCTGATTTCCGGTGAAGAAAACAGAATGCTTGCACTCCGTAGAGGAGCAAGAAGTTTTATGTTGAAACCATTGGAGAATGATGCAATAAAAGAATTGTTTAAAGACATTATTACTTTCAATAAAAAGCAGCGAAAAGATGTGTTGATTGTTGAAGATAATGAAATTGAATCTTCACAAATTGCGAAGATGCTTGAGGATGAAAACATACATGTATCAATTGCAGTTTCAGGGAAGAAAGCGTTACAGAAGATAAAAGAAAAATCGTTCGATTGCATTATTCTCGATTACACGCTTCCCGATATTTCAGGAATGGATTTAGTCAATAAGGTGGCAGAACAGAAAAAGAAACTGACACCGGTTATTGTTTATTCAGCAAAGGATTTTAATAAAACTGAATTGAAGCAACTGAATACAAATTCAAATTCAATTTTGTTAAAAGGAGTAAACTCATTGGAGCATTTGCTGGAAGAAACAGTGTTACACCTTCGCATCAATCATAAAAATCTCGCACCCGAAAAGCGGCGGATCATTGAAAACAACCGGAAGAATGAAGATATTCTTTCCGGAAAAAATATTCTGGTGGTGGATGATGATGTCCGGAATTTGTTTGCACTCACCACAGTTTTCGAGCGATACAATATCAATGTCATTACCGCCGAAAGCGGAAAGGAGGCCATTAATATTCTTAACGAAAATCCGAGCATTGAAATGGTGCTCATGGATATTATGATGCCTGAAATGGATGGTTACGAAACCACGCAAAAAATCAGGCGCGAGCATAAAAATAATTTGCTTCCGATCATCGCTGTAACAGCTAAAGCAATGAAGGGCGATCGTCAAAAGTGTCTGGACTCCGGTGCATCTGATTACATTACAAAGCCGGTAAAAATTGATCAGTTATTGTCGCTCATGAGAATCTGGTTTTACAAATAAAATCAGAACCGATGCTTCCTAAAATATTATTAGTAGATGATCGCGAAGACAACTTGGTTTCGATTGAAGCAATATTCGAAACCGGAAAATATCGTTTTGTAAAAGCCAATTCAGGCAAGCAGGCATTAAAAATTCTATTGCACGAATTTGATTTTGCTCTGATACTGATGGATGTAAAAATGCCAAACCTGAATGGCTTTGAAACCGCTGCTTTAATTTATGAAAGAGAAAAGCTCCGGCACATTCCCATTATTTTTATTACAGCGAACAGTTATGATGACGAAAATATTTTCAAGGGATATAGCAGCGGTGCCGTTGATTATATCTACAAACCCATAAATCCGGAACTGCTTAAAGCGAAAGTTTCTGTATTCGTTGAGTTGTTTAAAAAAAATCACACTTTACTGTTACAGGAACAAAAATTAATTGCCATCAATAAAAGTCTGGAAAATGAAATAACGGAAAGAAAAAATTCAGAGGAAAAAGTTCGGGCGCTCAATCTTGAATTACTGAAGAACATTGACAATCTTGAATCAGCGAATAAAGAGTTAGATCGTTTTGCCTTCATGGCTTCTCACGATTTGCAGGAACCATTACGGAAAATCAGAATGTTCAGTGAGCGATTGGTTTCAAATCAGGATGGAAACTTAAGTGCGAACGAAATTAAATTCATTGAAAAAATTCAGAACTCTGCTCAGCGAATGCAATTGCTCATCCGCGACATATTTACTTTTTCAAAACTTTCAGCCGACAGCAAAACATTTGAAAGTACAAATATGAATTTGCTGGTAACCGATGTGATGCATCAGCTTGAAAGTTCTATCAAGGAAAAAAATGCCACCATTGTGGTGAGCGGCTTGCCCACATTATTTATTAATCCGGTTCTTATGCAACCGCTGTTTTATAATTTAATCAGCAACGCTTTAAAATATTCCCGATCGGGAATAAGTCCGTTAATTAAAATTTACTCCGAATATTCAATTCTTAAGGACACGCAAAAAGAAAAATTAACAAAAAATAATTACTGCAAAATTTATATTGAAGATAATGGTATCGGGTTTGACCAGAAATATGCAGATCACATTTTTAAAATGTTTACACGGTTACATTCAGGTGGCGAATTTGAAGGAACAGGAATTGGTCTGGCGCTCTGTAAAAAAATTGTTGAAGAACACAACGGATACATTTCAGCAATCAGCCGGATCAATGAGGGAACAACCTTTATCGTATCGCTTCCATTTAATTCTTTACAAACGCAAAAAGAAAAACGGGTTCACATTACACACCAGAACTGATGACAGCAAAACCACTCAATATTATTCTTACTGATGATGATGCAGACGATCAGCTTTTTTTTCAGGATGCGCTCACAGAAATTAATGCGCCTGTAAGTTTTAAAACTTTATCCAATGGTGATGAATTGATGAATCATTTGTTGCAGGAAGAAACAGTATTACCTGATATTCTTTTTTTAGATCATAACATGCCGCTCAAAACCGGAATGCAATGTTTGGAAGAAATCCGTAATCATAAAAAACTGGAAAATCTCTTTGTTATCATCTATTCAACTTCGTTCAGCGACGAAGAGGTGGATAATTTCTATCACAAAAAAGCAAACCTGTTTATTAATAAGCCAAATGGTTTTACTGAATTAAAAAAAGTGCTGACTAAAGCATTGACACTTGACATTCCCAAATATACTTCAACCGGCAGTCGGCACAACTTCGTATTAAGTTTCGAAAATTGAATCGTGTCAGTTTAAGTAACTAGAAAGATGATTTGAAATAAACAAATCACTTCGGGCTAAAATTTATTTACCTCAACAGGTTATTTAGCTCCACATTTTTTCCCCAGTTCGACGAGAGATTTCTACAGTCATTATTTAACACTAACTATATTTTATAAAAAAACCAAGTGCACAGATATTGTAAAGTGAAGAATAACTGTACCACCCATTGTTCACTACAAAACCAAAATTTACAAATCAAAATCAGATCAATCATTAATGCACTTAATGAATGCATTAATGAATGTATTACTGCCATTCACTTATTCTTTCAATTGAAATAGGTATGGCTTTGTAATAACAAAATGAAAAAATTCAAAACCAAATTTTCTAATGAAAACAATTCAAAACCCAAAACAAAACGCTTATGAAAAATTACTTTACGCGAATCGTTCTAACGATTATTGTCTGTTGTTGTTGCCTCACAGCAACCAACACATTTGCTTTCAGCAAGGAAGAATTTAACAGGAAACTTTCTTCCGCAGTTTCATCCCGAACGATTTCGAAACCTGAATTTCTTTCGTTCGGATCTCCAGTTTCCATTACCGGAGTTGCCACGCCACCAACTTGCTGGAATGGCAGTAATGCATCATTGAATATAACTGTAACGGGAGGTACTGCTCCCTATAGTTATTTATGGAGCACCGGTCAAACCACCGTAGATATTTCCGGATTAGTTGCCGGAAACTACACTGTAACAGTTACTGATGTATCAGGACTGATTGGTGTTAACAGTTTCAATGTACCGAATGCCGTTCAAATTACCGGATATGTAAATTGTAATCAGATTTGTTTCGGTCAATGCACAGGCATTGTTGATTTAACATTAATTACCGGATCAGGTCCTTTCAGCTATCATTGGAATAATGGTGCAAGTACAGAAGACCTTTCCGGTGTTTGTGCCGGAATTTATGTGGTGACTGTTACAGATGTAAACGGTTGCACTAAACTTTTTGCAAGTCAGGTTACCTCATTACCGGGTATGACTCTGACAACAACTGTTACAAACCTTACCTGCAATGGAATATGTAATGGAGCAATTGATTTATCAGTTAGCGGAAGTTCAACGCCTTTTATTTTCACCTATGCGTGGAATAACGGAGCAACCACACAGGATTTGACCGGATTGTGTGCCGGAACTTATTCTGTTACAGTTACTGATTTTTATGGCTGCTCAGCAACAATCAGCACATTAGTCATTCAACCTTCGCTGATTAATTTATCATTAACACCAAATACAATTCCTTGTTTTGGAAGTTGTACGGGGACTGTAGATGCCACCATCTCTGGTGGAACACCACCTTATACTTTTACCTGGAGTAATGCTGCGACTACTGAAGATATTTCAGGAGTTTGTGCCGGCTCCTATAGTTTAACTGTTACAGACGCAAATAGTTGTACTGCTTCGTTGGCTACAAGTGTCACTCAGCCTACGGCTGCTTTGTCAGCAACTATCGCTGTAACAGTTGTTACTTGTGATTCAATATGTAACGGGACTATTGATTTAACTGCTATTGGCGGAACTGCACCCTATACATTTTTATGGAATAACGGATCAGGTTCTGAAGATTTATCAGAATTGTGCGTTGGAACTTATTGTGTAACAGTTACTGATGCCAACGGATGTACAACTACATCTTGTGGTACTATTACTCAAACTGTTCCACCAGTTATTAGTTTAACCAATGTGAATCTTATTTGTTTTGGAATTTGTTCAGGTTCGATTAGTGTGAATCTCGTTTCAGGAGCAGCAATTGCAAGTTATATATGGTCCAACGGAGAAACAACCGAAGTATTAAATAATTTATGTTCCGGAACTTATTGTGTAACAGCTACCGACATAAATGGATGTACAGCATCCGCATGTATTGAAATTACCCAGCCAACACTTCTCTCTGCAACAACAACATATACCGATGCAACCTGCAATGGAACCTGCGACGGAACAATTGGAGTAACAGCCACCGGCGGAACCCCACCCTATTCTTATTCATGGGATAATGGTGGAACCGATGCAGCGCTGACAGGATTGTGTGCAGGAATTTATACTGTAACAGTTTATGATGCTAACCAGTGTTCAGTAATAGCTACTGACACAGTTGACCAGCCAACTGTTCTTTCT
>JAHEZG010000249.1 GCA_023251195.1 Chitinophagaceae bacterium
TTCCAATAATTCAGTTATCGAGATTCAAAAACTGGAATTTGCTGTTTATCCGAATCCTGCTTCTGATAAATTAAATATTTCATTTTCAAAAAATAGTCCTGGAACCATTTCACTTTGCGATTTACAGGGAAGAATAATTCTTACTCAAAAAATTTCCGGAACTGAAAATTCAATTTCACTGAAAAATATTTCAGCAGGAATTTATTTTATAAAAGCGGAAACCGTTGATGGAATGGCAATGAAAAAAATTGTAGTCGCAAAATAATTTCAGGCTTTAAAAAACAAAAACCCCGACTCAATCGAGTCAGGGTTTTTGTTTTTAACTATAAATGTTGAGCTTGATTAACAATATGCTTCGTAAACTTTCTGAAGATGCTGCGAAATCATATCTGCAGTTCTTCCTTCGATGTGGTGACGCTCGATCATGTGAACCAATTCGCCATCTTTAAACAAAGCAATCGCAGGTGACGATGGAGGATAAGGCATCAGATGTTTGCGTGCTGTATCAACAGCATCTTTATCGACTCCGGCAAAAACGGTAACTAATTTTTCAGGTTTCTTTTCTCCTTTTAAAGAAGATAAAACTCCCGGGCGCGCACTGCCTGCGGCGCATCCGCACACCGAGTTTACTACTAATAACATTGAACCTTTATTATTTGCAAAAGTTGTTTCGGTTTCTGCTCCGGTTTTTAATTCTTCAAATCCCGCATTAGTCAGTTCGCGACTCATAGGGGCTGTTAATTCTGCTGGGTACATTAATTTATTGAGTTTTATTTATTAAAAAAAAATTGTTGTTTGTATCGACATCTGTCAGTCTGAACTTGTCGAAGACGATGCAAATTTAATTGCTATCGAGCACATGTAATGATTACACGACTTATAAAGTTCCAATTTTCAATTAATTCATTAAAAATTTTCGGTTGCTTAAGCGGTCGTATTCATTTAAGTTTGCCCCGCTAAAAAACAAACAACAATCATGATAACCAAGAGTGTAATAGACATTAAGTTGCCTTACAAGGTAGCAGATATTTCATTGGCTGAATGGGGCCGTAAAGAAATCGGTTTAGCCGAAGCAGAAATGCCGGGCTTAATGGCGATTCGTGAAGAATACAAAGGCAAAAAACCGTTGAAGGGTGCGCGTGTTGCAGGTTGCTTGCACATGACCATTCAAACTGCGGTGTTGATTGAAACATTGGTTGATCTTGGTGCGGAAGTGCGTTGGTCGAGTTGCAATATTTTCTCTACACAAGATCACGCTGCTGCGGCTGTTGCTGCTGCTGGTGTTCCTGTGTTTGCATGGAAAGGTCAGAACGAAACCGACTTTAATTGGTGCATTGAACAAACACTTTTCTTCGGCAGTTACGACAAGCCGTTGAACATGATTCTGGATGATGGAGGCGATTTAACCAACATGGTGTTTGATGTTTATACTGAATTAATCAGTGGCATTAAAGGATTGAGTGAAGAAACTACAACTGGTGTACACCGCTTGTACGACAGAATGAAAAACGGAACCCTTCACATGCCTGCTATCAATGTGAACGACAGTGTTACAAAATCAAAATTCGATAACAAGTATGGTTGCCGCGAATCATTAGTTGACGCTATTCGTCGCGCTACTGATGTAATGATTGCCGGTAAAGTAGCAGTAGTTGCAGGTTACGGTGATGTAGGTAAAGGTTCTGCTGAATCATTAAGCGGAGCAGGTGCTCGAGTAATTGTAACAGAGATTGATCCTATCTGCGCCTTGCAAGCTGCGATGGATGGATATGAAGTGAAGAAGATGACTGATGCAGTAAAGGAAGCTGACATCGTTGTTACAGCAACCGGTTGTATGGGTGTAATTAACGAAACGCATTTCCGCAGCATGAAGGATAAAGCGATTGTGTGCAACATCGGTCACTTCGATATTGAAATTGATATGGCATGGTTGAATAACAATTACGGAAAAACAAAAGATACCATTAAGCCGCAAGTAGATAAATACACCATCAACGGAAAAGATGTGATTGTTTTAGCTGAAGGAAGATTAGTAAACCTCGGTTGTGCAATGGGTCACCCATCATTCGTGATGAGTAATTCATTCACTAATCAAGTGCTAGCGCAATTGGAATTGTGGAACAACACTGCTGCGTACGAAAACAAAGTGTACATGCTTCCAAAATCATTGGATGAAAAAGTTGCGAAACTTCACCTCGCTAAAATCGGTGTTGAGTTAGATACACTTTCAAAAGACCAATCAGAATATTTGGGAATAGCGAAGGAAGGTCCTTTCAAACCGGATTACTACCGATACTAGCTTTTAGCATTTAGCTGTTAGCGAAAATCATTTATAATTTTTAAAGCCGCTTTCGAAAGAGGGCGGCTTTTTTATTTCTCTTTTGTCAGCAGCAGCAGGCTACCGCTTTTCTTTTGTTTGAGTATGTAATTTTCATTATCAACCATTAATGCGGTAAATTCATATTCATATCCATCATACTTAAATTCAATTGTTTGTTCATCGTTTTCGATTTTACATTTCACATCAACACCATCCTTTTCATTTTCTTTTGTAATAGTCAGGGAATTCTTATTAAAACTAAATATCAAACCATTAATGGTCATTGATGAAGTAGATGAATCAATTTTCGCTGGGCAGATTCTGCAAAAATTAATACTCGCTTTATCGGCTCTTTCCAATGCACAGTGAACCGTCCATTTTCCTGTTAAATTCAATTGGGCATAACTGTAAATTGAACCAAATAGAATTATTAAAGGAATCAAAAAAATTGATTGAATAAATTTCGTTTTCATAGTTAATTTTTCAGAAAGATAATTCTAATTTGCGTGAATAAAATAAATAAATATTTCGAAAGCCGTATAATTTGGCTTATGAAAATAATTGCAATACGCTAATTTTGAGAATCATGGAAGAATCAGAAAAATATTTATCGCCGCTTGAAAAGAAGATTGTAAAAATCTGCAATCAGTTGATAGGTGAAGTGGAGCGAAAAGAAAAGGATGGAACATTTATTTCACTTGATGAGGAAAAATCATGTAACGGCTGGAAGGGAACAAAAAATAATCTGTTGAAACTTGCTCAGCTAAAATTTCTGAATACCCAAAAACTGAAAGGCAAAAAAATAACAGACCAGGAGCGGAGTGCCATAAGGGAATTTTTTGTAAAAGCTGATTTATATACTGAAAAGGAAGAACAGATATATGAATGGCTGCAATTTGTATTGGCAGAATATCAGAATAAAACTTTGAAGGAGAAAAGGAAGAAATATTAACAACAGATTTGCCTTCACGAAATTTTCTTTTCCGTTTTATAGAACTACTAAAAAAATTTCTTGCCCTTGCCTGTTTTAATCAAATTGTATAAACTTTTCTGGATAAGCAGATTCCACGCATTTGAGCAGGCATTGTAACATTCAATCTTTGGAATTAAACCCAAATGTGTGAAACGCAATTGAGTCTTGTTATTTATCTCGGTAATCTCAAAACTGATTTTTGTTCCTGTCCATTCGCTTTTGTCTTTTGTAAAATCCAGTTTGCTATCAGTCACCTGCCAGACAATTTTTTTATCAGGAATAACTTCAACTAATTTTTGTTTTGAATAATGAATGTCCATCATGCGATACTCAAACTCATCATTGAGTTTTTTTGAGTTGCCTTTAATTTCTCCCTGCCACCAACCACGAACATTGTTGATGGCATTGAACATTTCGTGCGGAGTTTTATTTACAAAAAAGGTTGTCGTAAAATTTGAACTGGTCAATTTCATTTCATCCTGGGTCTGTGGTTTTTCTTTTCCGTTGGGTTTTCCTTTGCCTTTAGTTATCAAACTGCGCAAACTTTTTTTAATGTAAGTGCTCCATGCATTCTGACAAATATCGTAACACTCATAAGCAGGAACTAAACCCTTTTGTGTAAAACGAAGTTGTGTTTTGTTTCCCTTCTCAGTTATCTCAAAAATAATTTTGTTGCCCTTCCATTCGTTTTTGTCTTTAGTAAAACTGAAATAATTATCCATCACCTGCCAGACTACTTTTTTGTTTTGAATAAATTCTGTGATTTTCATTTTGCAGCGATGTACATCCTGATAATGATAATTCCACACAGCATTGAGTTTGTTTGTTCTTCCTTCAATTTCTTCGCTCCACCAGCCGCGAACATTGTTGATGGCTTTGAAAACTTCTTTCGGTGTTGCATCAACCAAAATGGTTGTTCTGTAATCCTGATTTTTCATTTTGATTTATTATTTAAAATGGTGTGTAGTTTTTTGAGTTTCGTTGTCCAGAAATTATCGAAGTAGCTGATGAAATCCTGCAACTCATTGAAGCCATCTTGCTTCAGTATGCAATGCCGTTCTCTGCCAATGCCTGTAATGGAAATGAAACCTGCGTTATACAAAACTTTTATGTGTTTTGAAACTGCAGGTCGGCTCATGTTAAAGTTTTCTCCCAATTGATTGATGGTTAAACTTTTTTTTGAAAGTAACTGTAGCATGTGTCGCCGGCTCGGGTCGCCAATTACCTGAAAAGCATCAAGTGTTTGCGTTTTCATTTCGCTGTTGCTTTTAAAATCTCACCCAATTTGTTGCATAAGAACATCCAGCCACCATTGTGTGCAGTTAAATCCTTGAACAATTCAAATCCGCTGTGCACCAATAATAATTCTGTTCCGCCTTCCATCGGAGTGAGTGTCCAGGTTACTTTGGAGGTAAATGGAGTTTTGGTTTTGCTCCAATCGTTTTTCCATTCATAGCTTAGTTGTGTGAAAGGCTTCACTTCCAGCACTTCGCAAATGGTGAAGGTGAGTCCGCCCGGGTTTGTAAAACGAAAATGATGACCAACTACAGGCTGAAAATCGCTTGGCATCAGCCACTGCTCCATCAGTTCGGGCTTGGTTAAGTAGTTCCAGATTTCTTCAGGTGATTGACTGAAATAAAATGTGTGTTTGATTTCTTTCTGCATGATGAGTAACTTTTAAGTTACGCAAACATAAGTAACTTTAAAGTTACGGAACAAATTTTTACTGAAATATTTTTTCTGCCCGGGCATATATTGAGGGTTGCACTTTTCATTCAGCCTTGAAAGCTTCCTTTATACGCGACCAGCAACAGTGCAGGTATGTGTAAATATTTATTTGGGGATTATCTTTTGATTTTCCGGCAGTATTAATTTTTGCTGGCTTTATAAATTTCCGGATTGTTATACTACTAACATCAACTCCTAAACAGCCTGTTGCAAAGGCAAGCCGAAAAAGAGCGAGAGCTTATAGAAAAAAAATTATACCGAATTTGGGATTACTCATATATTCTTTTTGTTTTCTGCATTTCCAAGCGGTGCCGGGTGTTATCCCAAGTAATTCAAAAAAATGTGCATTCAAGGCACAACTAATTGAGGTTTGCACTACTGTTTATTAAAAGTTCGTTATCGTGTCGTTGAATTAATACTATTGTTTCGTTAGTCATCAGGTGGTAGAAAGTTTAAAGACCACAAACATGTCGTTCGAATTACTCTCATTGTTTTCTTGTTTCCTGAAGTTATGTTTCTCTAAAAGTTTTGATGAGTTTTCGTTTTCACGATGTGTGTATGCTTCAATTGTTTTTAATCCGATAACTTGAAGTCCAAATCCAATAACTTTTGATATTGCTTCCTGCATTATTCCTCGTCCCTGAAAAGCCGGCAATAATTCATAACCGATTTCGGCTTGGTCATTTTCGTTTGAAAAGTTAAACAAGCAAATTGTTCCTGCTAAATTGTCATTATTAGTTAGCGTAATTGCCCAATAAATTCCTTCGTTTTTCTTGACAAGTTCCGCAATTTTATGAATAAATGTCCTTGCGTCTTCAATCGTATTACTTGGG
>JAHEZG010000250.1 GCA_023251195.1 Chitinophagaceae bacterium
TCAAACAAAGCAAATGAGCTATTAAGATCAAATTGGAAAAGCATAACAAACTTTAAGTAATGAAAGAACTATCTTCAATACAATCTTCTATATCTGAAATTTCAATAACTGATGAATCATTCATCTCAGTTTTAAATAATTTGTCTAGTAAAGAAAATTTAATAAACACGCTTACAGAAATTCTAAATGATGATTTGCTTTTGGCAATTATAGCAAGTAGATCATACAATCATTCTAATGGCTTCTATAAAATCATGCTTTTTTCTTCAGAAGAATATAAACTGCGCTTGCATATTTGGTATCCATCATCAATTAATTCAATAGTGGAGAATATACATTATCATAGATGGCGTTTTGTATCAAAAATTTTAATAGGCGAATACACTTGTTTCGATTACGAACCAAACTCAGAAGGAGTTTTGATGTACAGTTATTACTATTTCCCACGAGATGGCAGAGATACATATGATTTACGAAAAGCAGGGCAAGAAAGGATTAAGCTAATTGGAACAAAAGTTTTAAGTAACAATGATTTTTTGGTTTCAAAGCCAAAAGAACTTCACAGAGTAATTCCTAATCGTCAAGTTTACACTGTTAGTTTGCTAATTCAGGGGAAGGATGAACTTGAATACACGATGGTTTATAATGAAAATACCATCAATGAAACGGTGAATAGTCCAACACTGCCGAAAGACGAATTGGTAAAAGTATTACTTGACTTTAAATCACATTTCTCTAAGTAAAAGTTACATAAAATGGCTAATGACTTAATCAACAACATCGAATACAATCTTGAAAGATTGTTGAACAGATTTGTTTCTGGGTCTAATGCCATAAGGGTAAAGGATATTCTTGATTTCAATAATTTTGAATTAATATTTGGTTGGAAAGATTATTTAAAAGACAATAATAGTTCAAAGGACATCCATGAATTGCTATTACCTAAAAATGGAAATGCAACCTTAATAAAAAAAATTATTCTGGCTGACCCAGGAATTGGAAAATCAACCCTTACTTACAGCGTTTACTCAAAAATATTTACTGCCTTTAAAAATAACTCATCAAGAATATGTCCTATACATATTGACTTAGCAGAATATACAGGTGATTCAAATTTTGGAACAAAGGATTGGATTGATTTATTTCTAAAAACACTTAGTTCTACCTCAAATGTTAAATGGGTAAAAAAATCAAGTGGCGAGACTGCATTTGAAGCAGTTCCATATTTCATACTTGACTCTTTAGACGAATATTTGGCAAATTGCACAATTAGCCAAATACAAGATATTCTGAACAAACAAATATTCAAGGAAGCAAACTTAATTGGATGCAGAACTCAATTTTATGAATACTATATTTCAAGTTCAAACAAAACTTTTGTAAAGAACTTCCAAAACTATGTTCTACTTCCTTGGGATGAATCCTATCATGTTAAATATACAAATTGGTATTTTTCAAAATTTTATGATGGACAGAAAATAAGAATTGACAACTTTGTTGAAAGGCTTAAAAACTCTAAAGACCTTTGGGAATTGTGTAGAGTTCCGATTCGATATAATATGATTTTGGAAATTCTTGCTAAGAACAATATGAATTTCGATCTGGTAGGTAAATTAATTTCTATCTATCACAATTATTCAATCATGACGATAAAACATGAATCTTCAAGGAGCAAAACAATTTTATCAATTGATGAAAAGATACATTGCTTAAAGCTTTTAGGGTGGTACTTTTATGATGAAAGAAAAATTGGTGAAGATTTCGAAAAGATTCGATTCTCAAAGGAGAATATGATTGACTTATTAAAAAAAGACAAGCAAATTTCCGAGAAGCATTCAGATATAAATGCTGTTGTTGAAGACTTGATTAAATGCACGGTCTTAGTGGAAGATTCAAATGATGAATTTGAAAACTCATATACATGTGTAAAATTCAATCATAAATCAATCCAAGAATATTTTGTTGCAAGATACATTTACGAATGCCTAATTGAACACAATTCTGAAAGCAAACTAAGTCAGATTTATATAAGTTTTATTTCTCAAGAAATTGACCAGTTTTTTAAAGATTACATTGACAAGTTAAACCGAGATTTAATTCAGTTGGATATTGCTTGCAATAACTTACTTAAAACTTTTGAATTAAATTCTTACGATGAATCAGATGATAAGGATAAACAATTAAGAAAGCGAATTGCAAAAGAACAAATCGCTTATAACCTCGGTCATTTGAAAGTTGAAAAGAGCTACAAGTATTTATCCGAATTATTGGAAAAAGAAAACGACGAATTTCTAAGGAGGAGTATGATTATTGGTTTAGCTTTTGGAGGTTACTACAAAAGCTTGGATGAATATGTTGATTCTCTAAAGCAAGAACCGAAAAATCTTTCAAATACAATCAATATCGCACTTCAATTATCATACTTTGGAGACCAGCCGTTTAATATTTTGGAGCCAGATGTTGACCAAAACTTTCCGAAGTGTGGTAACACAGTTAAAAAATTAATTCATGTTATCAATGAAAAAAAGAATAGAGGGAGTTGGCGTATTGACCTTTACACTATTTTATATTTAGCCAATCATAGAGAAGTTTCAAAACAGAATTGCTATGAAACAATAAAAGAAAACTTGAAGCATTTTGAAGAAGCAATTAATAATTTTGCAAATGACCCAATTTGCAAAAATTGGATAGACACAAACGAAGCATTGCAGTTAATAAAAACTTTTAAAACAAATATTAAAAATGAATAACAACAAGATAGCTGTCATTACAGGTTCAAGTCGTGGAATCGGTAGAGAACTTGCAATTCATTTTGCAGGCAAAAATTACGATGTAGTCGTAAACTACAACAAGAGCGAAAAACAAGCTCTTGAAGTAATGGAGATACTAAAAAAATTCTCGATTAAATCCATTTGCGTTAAAGCAGATGTAGGTAATCCAATTGAAGTGTTAGAACTTAGCAAACAAGTAGAAAAAGAATTTGGCAGAATCGATTTGCTTATTAATAATGCAGGAATAATAAAAAGACCTGGGGCTTGGAACGAGATTACAGATGAGAACATTTTGACGACTGTAAAAGTGAACTTGCTTGGACCTATGTATGCAATCAGAGAATTTGTTCCGCTATTGGAAAAAAGTGGGGGAGGAAACATTATCAACCTTACTTCTACTTATGCTTACAATGGAGCCGCAGCAGTTCTTGCATATACCTCATCAAAAGCAGGTATTATGTCTCTTACAAAAGCAATGGCATTGGAACTTTCAAAAAAGAACATTCGTGTAAATGCAATTGCTCCAGGAAATTTTGATACTGAAATGACATCATCTGGTGGTGAGGGATTAAAAGAGTGGATTTTATCAACAACACCCCTTAAAAGGTTGGGGCAACCAAATGAAATTAGTTATTGTATTGATTTTTTATTAAGTGCAGATTTCATTACTGGGCACATTTTAGATATTGATGGCGGTCAATTATTAAACATATAATCCAACGCAAAATAAAATTAAACCGCACAAACACACATTTCTTATGCTGATAGAAATCACATGAATACAAATCGCTTAAGAATTTTGTGTGAATTTCACACATAAGTCAATTTTAACATCGATATAATGCAACAAGAAATGGAAGTAATATTTGAAACAGCTAATAATAGATTTCTTAAAGAACAAGTTAATTTAATTCTTTCAGGAGTAAGTGAAAGAAATTTATGTGGTTCGCTAATGCTATGTTTAAGAGATACGCTGAATGCTTCTGAATATAAAAATTATCATGTTGATATAGAGTATAATCGTAAACAGGATGGTAAAATAAAAACTATTGTGAGAGGTGACCTTGAGGTTATCCCTATATGTTGTGATTTGATTGTGCATAGCCGTGGAGAGAATTTACAACAGGACAACCTTATCGCTTTGGAAATGAAAAAAAGTACCCAACCTAAGGAAGAAAAAAGCAAGGATAAGATAAGGCTAAAATGTTTAACAAGAGATTCCTTCGATGGCATATGGTCAGCTGATGGCAAGACTTTTCCAGAACATGTTTGTAGATATGTTCTTGGGGTATATTATGAGATAGATGTTGAAAAAAGAATTGTGGAATTGCAGTATATGAATAAAGGAAAAATGTATAAACAATTTAGCATAAAGTTCTGAAGAGCACATGCGCATAACATAAGATTAAAAGAAATAAAAAAAAGAAGGGCTTTTGTATGCTTTTCGAACAGAAGTCAAAAGTGCTTTTAATATACTCGATTCCTTAAACAAAAAAACTTTAAAGTGTAATAGTCAACCCACAGTTTTATTTCCTTATTAGTTTTGTTGCTAACTCAACAACTAAAATAAAATAACACCATGTCATTCATAATGGTTGATATAGAAAGCGACGGACCCATATCTGGCGACTATTCAATGATTTCGTTCGGGGCAGTGATAGTGGATGACCAACTCGATAAAACCTTTTACGGCAAACTCAAACCCATCTCTGAAAATTATATTCCGGAAGCTCTGTCAGTATCTGGTCACAGCCGGGAAGAAACACTTGGCTTTGATGAACCTAAACAAGTGATGGCTGCATTTGAAAAATGGATAAACGAAAACAGTAATGACCGCCCCATTTTTATAAGCGACAACAATGGGTTTGATTGGATGCACTAATAAACATTTCTGCAACTTGAAGGACACGAACTCTAATGAACTGCAAAACTGCCAGTAACAGTAAGATTAAAAGAAAAAAAAAAGAACGGCTTTGATAGGTAAACGAAGAGTTGAGCTTCTAATAAACAGTACAGGTAAACGAACAGTTATGCTTCTCCGAAGGATGCTGTGCATAATCCCTTCTTTTTTAAAATGCTGATAACAGTAACTGATGAATAACAGGAAAGTAATTTTATACATCGCCGCTTCGCTTGACGGATACATTGCTTCTGCAAATGATGAATTGCGGTTTCTCTCAGTAGTGCGTGTACCCGGTGAAGATTATGGCTACAATGCTTTTGTCAATACGGTTGATACGGTCATTATAGGGCGGAAAACCTTTGATATAGTACAAACCTTTCCAGGCGATTTTCCGCACAAGGGTCGCAAATGTTATGTGTTGTCGAAAACAAAAACAGGCAGCGATAATAATGCAGAATTCTATAACGGAGCGGTTGCTACTTTAATTGCAGCCCTGAAGAAGCAGGAGGGGAAAGATATTTTTGTTGATGGCGGCGCCGAAATCGTGTTTGAAATGATGAAACACAATCTGATTGACCGGTATGTGATTTCAATTATTCCTTACTTGCTTGGAAATGGAATTGCATTATTCAAACCCTACAGATCAGAACAGGAACTTAAACTGATTGACAGCAAGGTTTTCCCTTCAGGTTTGGTACAACTGCATTATGAACCTGTAACAGTGTAACATCCACTTTCTTCTGTGTCTCCAAAAGCATTGGAATAAACAATGCAGGGAGACAGAGGTTAAAGCACTTAGTCCTCTGTGGTTCCGACTTTAATGTCCGGAATCTTCGATCTGCACAACACAACGGGAAATTGAGTTTTCTAACTTACTTAAACTTTTGACACTGCTTTGCATCCAATGATCCAAACAAAAAATGACAAAACAACTTTTACTTCTACTGACTTTGATAATTTCAAATTCAGCATTTTCACAAACAATATCAATCAACTTTTCCAACACCGACACAGTTTCTAATCAAGTTGGTTTTTTGCAATCCATTGATCAGGCAAATCCAACCGACAGTTTAATTGCTCAAACAAGACCGAACTTTTGGCGAGGCGGACTTCAAACATCAAACTTTTACAGCAGGGTTACTTCAACTTTCAATTCCAGGTTCAT
>JAHEZG010000251.1 GCA_023251195.1 Chitinophagaceae bacterium
AGCCAATAAATTATGTAATGCCTCCGGGTATTCAACGCGAACAACAACTGGGATCAGTGCAGTCGCTTTTACAAAACGAACAGGCACTCAGCGTGCAGGTTTGTAATTTACAAGACGGCGACTCAAGGGCGGTTTATAAAAGCCTGAACCTTGACATGAGAACATTTAAAGTTTTAAAAATGTTTGTTCATGCTGAAAATGCAGGGGCAGGTTATACTTTTAATCATGGAGATTTAACTGCATTCATTCGACTCGGGTCTGATTTTGTGAGCAATTATTACGAGTATGAAAAACCCTTAACACCTTCGGTTTTTAACAACAGTGATTCAATGAATGTATGGCCTTCGACAAATAATTTTGATATCACTTTAGCAGAATTAACATCCATAAAACAAGAAAGAGATGCAGCCGGCGCATCCTTCTCGGCACCTTACTCAAAAGTCTTATCTACCGGAGAGCGAATTACAATTTTGGGAAATCCTGATCTGGGTCAGGCAAAAGTTGCGATGCTTGGTGTACACAATCCAAAACAAAACAGCGGATATCCTATTGGCGATATTGATGACGGAACAGCAAAATGTGCCGAGCTTTGGTTTAATGAATTGCGCCTGAGTGGTTTTGATGAACAAGGTGGATATGCTGCACTTGGAAGAGTAGATGTTAAGCTCGCTGACCTCGGAAATATATCATTAAGCGGAACCATGCATACAATAGGTTTTGGTTCGCTTGAACAAAAATTAAATGAGCGATTCAAAGATAATTTCTTTCAGTACGATGCGGCAGGAACATTTCAGTTAGGAAAATTTTTGCCTAAAAGTGTAGGGCTTCAATTGCCAATGTATCTTGGAATTTCGAACTCAATGAGCAACCCGAAATACGATCCGTACGAATTAGATGTGTTACTGAAAGATAAACTGAATGCAATAAGTGATTCGCATATCCGCGATTCACTTAAAAGTGTAGCGCAGGATTTTACCAGCATTAAAAGCCTGAACTTTACAAATGTGAGAAGAGTAAACAACAGTAAAAATGCCAAGCCTCATGTTTATGGAATCGAAAACTGGAATGCAACTTATGCTTTCACACAGACCTATAAACACAACCCCATCATTCAAAACGATCTTACAAAAAAATACCATGGCGAAATAGGATATGCCTTTCCGGGAAAATCGAAATTCATTTCGCCGTTTAACAAATTAATTGGCACTAAGCCGAAATATTTAAAAGCAATCCGCGATATCAATTTCAACTTTTTGCCAACCAATCTGTCATTTAGAAATGTGATGGACAGGCAGTACGGTCAATCGCGAATGAGAGAAACTGACCCGCTTTCGCCACCGGCAGAACCCACTTATAATAAGTACTGGACCTGGGATCGTTTTTACGGAATTAAATTCGAACTGGCCAAATCATTGAATCTTGATTTCACCGCATTTACCAATACAAGAATAGATGAAGACACCGGCCGAATTGATACAAAGCCCGAAAAAGATTCGATATTGAATAACATTAAAAACTTTGGTAGAACCACGCATTACAGTCACACGGCCAATCTTTCTTACACCCTTCCGATTAATAAAATTCCGATTTTAGACTGGATAACAGGAACCATTAAGTATGGTGCTATATACGATTGGCTTGCATTGCCATTAGTCAGTGACACATTTAATGCAGGCACAACAAGCGAAAAAATAAAACTGGTTGACAATCCACTGGGAAATACTTTAAACAATGATCAGAATATAAATTTCAACACCGATTTAAACTTCAGAAATTTATACAACAAATGGAAATTTCTGAAACCATATAACTCAAGCACATCTAACAGCCCACCAAAAACCGATTCAAAAGGTGGTAAAGACAACAAAGAAAATAAAGACTTAACCGACCAGAAAAAAAATAACCAGCCAACAGTAAAAGGAGGATTGTCATTTATTATTCGCCCCATCATCAGCCTGAAAAAAGTAACATTCACTTATGCTCAAACACGAGGCACCACTCTGCCCGGATTTGTTTATAAAGCAAAAAACTTCGGCCAGGATTTAAACAAAACGGCTCCGGGATGGGATTTTGTTTTTGGAATGCAGCCCGATTCGAACTGGCTGAATGATGTTGCAAAAAAAGGATGGATTACCGATGATACATCAATGAATTATCAGTTCATTCAAAATTTCAATCGAAACATAACTGCCAGAGCACAACTGGAGCCATTGAAAGATGTTAATGTAGATATAAACTTCATGAAGAATTATTCTTACAATACAACAGAGTTTTTCAAAAACACAGGTCTTGGTTTCCAACACTTAAACCAACAGGCTTATGGAAGTTACAGCGTTTCTTTTATAGCATGGAATACAGCTTTTCAAAAACCAGATACAAATGGCAAGTCTCCAACATTTGATTTATTTCAATCGTACCGCCAAATAGTTTCGAAAAGATTACAAGCAAACAATTCTAATTCACAGGGAATTTTTGTAAGCCCGGCCGATACCACCGGCAATTCAAACAATCCGAACTACGCTTATGGATATGGCCCTTATTCACAAGATGTTTTAATCCCTTCGTTTCTGGCAGCTTATGCCGGCAAGGATGTAAACAGCTTTGGGCTTTATCAGTACTTTAAAGGAATTCCGGCACCCAACTGGAGAATTTCTTACAATGGGTTAACAAAAATGAGATGGGCCAAAAAAATATGGAACTCATTAAATATTTCGCATGGATATGCCTCAACACTAACCATCAATTCATTTAGTTCGGCACTTGAATTTAATGGTGAGAATAAAAACGGAGTAAACTTTCCGAATAAAATTGACTCTGTTTCCGGAAACTTTATCAGCTTCTATGATATTCCAAGCATTGGTGTAAGCGAGCAATTCTCACCATTAATTGGAATTGATGCCCAGTGGAAAAACAACCTGAGTACAAAATTTGAATATAAGAAAGGTAGAAACCTGGCCATGAGTTTTATTGATTATCAACTGGTAGAATCGCGAACATCAGAAGTAACAGTTGGTTTTGGTTACAAATGGAAAAACGCACCAATACCATTTAAAATTCAAGGCAAGAAAAAGCGATTGAAAAATGATTTGAACCTGAAGTGCGATGTATCAGTTTCAAACAACATTACCACCAACTATAAACTCGATCAGGCTGTCAGCACTCCAACTCAGGGAATGAAAGCAATAAGCATTGCCCCATCGGCAGAATACATGGTGAGCAACCGTTTGAACATTCGATTGTTTGTTGATAAGCGATACAGCATACCCGCCACTTCAGCTTCTTACCCCATTCGATATACAAATGCTGGTGTAACTATACGATTTACACTGGCGCAATAATTAAAAAATAAAAACGAGGAGCACATCTGATTTAAAGATGTGCTCTTTTTAATTCCTAAAAAAAGCAAAAGAAATTTCTCATTAGAGTTTCCGCATTCAGATATTATTTTTCCGCCCACAAAAAATTTATTAAATGAATTTTCCCGACAATCTCCGCTATACAAAAGATCACGAATGGGTTCGTGTGGAAGGCGACACCGCTGTTATAGGCATCACTGATTTCGCACAAAGCGAATTGGGCGATATTGTTTATGTAGATGTAAATAGCATAGGCAAAACTTTGAAAGCTGAAGAAGTTTTTGGAACTGTAGAGGCTGTAAAAACAGTAAGTGATTTATTTCTTCCGGTTGCAGGAACCATTCTTGAACTGAATGCCGACCTGAACGCAAATCCTGAATTAGTAAATCAGGACGCTTATGTAAAAGGGTGGATGGTAAAAGTAAAAATGAGCAATCCCGCTGATGTCAATCAGTTGATGGATGCGGCTGCATACTCGGCATTGGTAGGTCATTAATTTTATAAAGAAACATGCGCTGGCTGCCTCCATTCATATGGGCGGGGATTATTACATATCTCTCGCTGATGCCCGCGAACAATCTTCCGGATTATGATTTATTTCATCTTTTGTTTGTTGACAAATGGATTCATGCAATTTTTTATTTCATACTTGCTCTGCTGCTTTTTTATGCCTGGAATGAAGGCAATTCAATTATTTTAAAAGCAGTTTTAATTTTATTCGTTTGTGTTTTATTCGGAACAGGTATTGAAATCATTCAAAATGAATATACCACATCCCGCCGCTTTGAATGGCTTGATATTGTTTTTGATACAATTGGAGCAATTGCCTATGTTTCTATCTGGCTGCGCAGAAGATCACTTGATTTTTTAAAGAAGAGTTGAATGCATTAAAAGCGTAGAAAGAAAATGCTGACTCCAAATTTTACTCCTTTTCCTACACTGACCACAGAGCGATTGCTATTGCGTAGAATAGAACCGGCTGATGCAAAAGAGCTTTTCATTCTTCGTTCTGATGAACGGATGATGAAATATTTGGATCGGCCAAGAGCGCAAACAATTAATGATGCCGAAAAATTAATTCAACTATATGAAGACCTGCGGATAAAAAATGAAGGCATCAATTGGGGAATTACATTGAAAGGTGATTCCAGATTGCTCGGCACCATTTGTTTCTGGAAATTGCAGTTGGAAAATGACCGTAGCGAAATCGGATACATGTTGCATGCTGATTTTCACCAGATGGGAATTATGCAGGAAGCAATGAGCATCGTTTTAAATTATGGTTTTACTGAATTGAAACTGCATTCCGTTGAAGCAAATGTGAATCCTGAAAACACAGCTTCAATAAAATTACTGGAGAAAAATAATTTTGTACGAGAAGCTTATTTTAAAGAAAATTATTTCTATGATGGAAAATTTTTGGACTCGGCGATTTATTCATTATTGAACAAGTGATTGAATTATTTTTATAGCAAGATAAGCTGCAAAAAATATTTTTGATTTATTATTTTCTCCTATCTACTTTCATTCCATGACAGATAAATTTCAATCGGCCGCATTTGAAAAAGCATTGAATGAATTAAACAATGCGCAGCGCGAAGCCGTTGATCAGATTGATGGGCCTGTTCTTGTAGTTGCCGGACCCGGCACAGGTAAAACACAAATCATTGCAGCGCGCATCGGAAATATTTTAATACAAACTGATACTGCTCCGCAGAATATTTTATGCCTCACATATACTGATGCAGGCACAATCGCCATGAGGCAGCGACTCATGAAATTTATCGGACCTACTGCCTATCGCGTGAACATATACACCTTCCATGCTTTTTGCAACGAGGTGATTCAATCCAATCTCGATTACTTCGGAAAAAGAAATCTAGAACTCATCAGCGAACTGGAAAATATTTCGCTTTTGCAATCCATCATTGATGAATTACCTCCAACCAATAGTATCAGAAGATTGAAGGGAGATATTTATTTTGAAGTGAAGCGGTTGAACTCACTTTTCAGAATGATGAAGGAAGAAGACTGGACAACAGAAAAAATTCTGAAGAGCATTGATGATTACATAAATGATTTGCCTACCCGAGATGAATTTATTTACAAACGCGACAACGGACCGCGCGGAATTAAAAAGGGTGATGTAAAAAAAGATGCAATAGAAGAAGCGAAAAAGAAAATGGAAACACTTCGTGCAGCGGCAGAATTATTTCCGGTGTATCAGAAAAAAATGCTGGCGCTCAACCGCTATGATTACAGCGATATGATTTTGTGGGTAGTAAAAGCGTTTGCTGAAAATGAAAACATCTTGCGCAACTATCAGGAGCGATACCTGTATTTTCTGGTTGATGAATTTCAGGACACCAATGGTTCGCAAAATGAAATTTTAAAACAGCTCAC
>JAHEZG010000252.1 GCA_023251195.1 Chitinophagaceae bacterium
ATTGCAATCTCTGCTCTAAAAGATAATGAAGACATTGTTGAGCCATTGAGCGATAGAATCATTGGGCGTGTTGCATTAAATGATGTTTTGGATCCAATATCTGATAAACTAATTATCAAAGGTGGAGAAGAAATTACTGATGACATGGCTAAACTGATTGACAACACTTCAATTGAAAGTGTCGAAATCCGTTCAGTACTTACTTGCGAATCAAAGAAAGGAGTTTGTGTTAAATGTTATGGTCGCAACCTTGCAACCGGAAGAACTTCAGAGTTAGGAGATGCAGTTGGAATCATTGCCGCGCAATCAATCGGTGAACCTGGAACACAGTTAACACTTCGTACTTTCCACACGGGTGGTGCTGCAGGTGGAGGAACAACCGAATCAAAATTGGAAGCGAAATTTGAAGGGGTTATTCAAACAGAAGAATTAAAAATCACTCCTTATAAAAACGAGAAAGGTGTTCAGGTAAATGTGGTGCTGAGTCGCATGGGCGAGTTAAGAATTGTTGAACCAAAAACAGGCAAGCAATTAATTAACTACAACATTCCATACGGTGCTTACATTAATGTTAAAGAAGGAGATAAGGTAACCAAGGGACAAGAGATATGTTCATGGGATCCGTACAATGCGGTTATCATTACCGAGTTCAAAGGAAAAATTGAATTCGAAAATATTATTGAAGGAATTACATGTCGCGAAGAGTCAGATGAACAAACCGGTCACCGCGAAAAAGTGATTGTTGAGTCTCGCGATAAAACAAAGATCCCTTCTATAAAAGTAATGAAGGGTTCTAATGAATTAAAATCATACAATATACCGGTTGGTTCACACATCAACATTGAAGATGGAGATGATGTTGTACCCGGAACTATCATAGTTAAGATTCCGCGTTCAATGGGAAAACTAAAAGGTGATATCACCGGTGGTCTTCCTCGTGTTACTGAATTGTTTGAAGCGCGTAATCCAAGTAATCCTGCTGTGGTAAGTGAGATTGATGGTGTGGTGCAGTTCGGTACTGTAAAGCGTGGTAACCGCGAAATCATTGTTGAATCTCGCGATGGTGAACAAAAGAAATACTTGGTGCCACTGAGCAAACACATTCTTATTCAAGATGGTGATTTTGTAAAAGCCGGAACTCCGTTATCTGATGGTGCAATCACTCCTTCTGATATTCTAAATATCAAGGGACCGTTTGCGTTGCAGTCATACATGGTAAATGAAATTCAGGAAGTATATCGTTTACAGGGTGTAAAAATTAATGACAAACATATTGAAACCATTGTTCGTCAAATGATGCGCAAGGTTCACATTGTTGACCCGGGTGACACTACTTTCTTGGAGGGTGAAGCTGTGAACAAGCACGAGTTCTTAGAAGAGAATGAAAACATGTTCGATAAAAAAGTTGTGACAGAAGCAGGTGCTTCTCCAAACTTAAAAGTGGGACAAATTGTAACTGTTCGTCAGGTTCGTGAAGAAAATTCTGTTCTTCGCCGTACTGATAAAGCATTGGTTGAATACCGCGATGCATTTGCTGCCACTTCAACGCCAATGTTGCTAGGTATCACACGCGCTTCCCTTGGAACTAAGAGTTGGATTTCTGCAGCATCGTTCCAGGAAACAACTAAAGTTCTTAGTACAGCTGCCATCACTGGTAAAACAGACTTCTTAAATGGATTGAAAGAAAATGTAATCATTGGTCACTTGATACCTGCCGGAACCGGTTTGCCTGAGTATGAAAACTTAGTGGTTGGTTCAAAAGAAGAATATGAGCGCTTACTTGCATCTAAGAAAGAACTGCTTGTTCCGATTGATGAAATTGATGAGTAATCAGTAGGCAGTAAACAGTCTACAGTATGCAGCTTGCAGAATAAATAAAAGAAAAGCCATTCACCTTTTAGGCGAGTGGCTTTTCTATTAATAATAAAATAAACAAAGAATAATTTTTAATCGCTGATTGCTAAAAGCTAATTGCTAAAAACTAACAGCTAAAAAAACAAACATGGAAAAGAAAATACCAGGACCCGACAATCAAATCAATATTGAATTGACAGAAGAAATTGCAGAAGGCATTTACAGCAACCTTGCAATTATTACGCACAGCAATCAGGAATTCATTTTAGATTTTATTAAGATGATGCCCGGCATACCCAAAGCAAAAGTGAAAGCGCGCATTGTACTTACACCGCAGCATGCAAAGCGTTTTATGAAAGCGTTAAACGAAAACATTAAAAAATTTGAAAACCAGAATGGCGAGATTGCCGATATGGAAGATTTCCCGGGAATGAATATGAATTTCGGTGTACCAACTGCACAGGCATAAATAACAAACACATGCTAAATGAAAAGCCGCTCCGGAATTTGGAGCGGCTTTTCTGCTTTTGTTTTGAACCGAATGCAAGTCCCGACTTAAAGGCCAGGGATTTTCAATCGGAAGATTTTTATGCAACTCGGTTCTGACGCCGAGCTGAACAGGGGCATAAATTTTTTTAAACGAAAAGTGATGATTGGATATTTTTGCATCCGCAATTTTTATTTATAACAAATAGTTAATATAAAATTTGTATTTTGATTTGAGTATAAAACATTTTTATATTGCACTCAAACCCCCATTGTTCATGAATAAAAATTTACTCCTCGTTTTCTCTTCCGTTATTTTAATTGTTTTTCTTTCCACCATTTCGCAAAATGCTTTTACCAGTTCCAATGGTCCTCCTGCAGGGCACACGGGTTCGCCGGGTGATGGTGGTGTAACTTGTAACACCTCAGGGTGCCACACAGGCATGGCCACCACTGCAGTTGCCGGATGGATAACCAGCAATGTACCGGGTACAGGATATGTACCGGGGCAAACTTATACGCTTACCGCAACCGCCACTCAAACCGGATGTGTTCGTTTTGGTTTTCAAATATCACCGCAAAGTATAACAGGTACTTTGCTGGGAACACTTATAGTAACTGATGTAACGAATACATTAATTGTTTCTTCAAAATACATTGAACAACGGGCTGCAGGAACAGTTGGATCAACTAACTCACATACCTGGACTTTTAACTGGATTGCTCCGGCAGCCGGCACCGGCAGTGTAACATTTTATGGTGCTTTTAATTGCTCCAATAACAATGGAAGTTCAGGGGGTGATGCCATATTTACTTCAACTCTTGTTATTCCTCAATGCAATGCAAGTACAACTGTTACGGCTAATGGCCCTACCACTTTTTGCGCGGGAGGCTCAGTAACATTAAATGCAGGTGCAGGTTTTCAAACTTATCTATGGTCAAATGGCGCCACCACTCAAACCATTACAGTTACAACCGCAGGAACTTACAATGTAACCGTAACTAATGCAGGCGGTTGTCAGGCAGTTGCAAGTTCTGTTCCTGTGGTAGTTAATGCTGCTCCATCGGTTCCGGTTATCACTCCAAATGGTTCAACTACTTTTTGCCAGGGGGGTATTGTGAATTTAACTGCTACCGGAGGGCTTGCAGGATATTTATGGTCAACAGGAGCTACAACACAAACTATTATTGCAAGTAGTGCAGGAAATTATTTTGTAACCGTTACCAACGCTAATGGATGCACATCCACTTCATCACCAACTCAGGTTATTGTAAATGCATTGCCAACACCATCTATTTCCGGCTCATCAACCATTTGTGCCGGAGCAAGCTCGGTGTTGAATGCAGGCGCGGGATATAATTCGTATTTGTGGTCGAACGGTGCGACTACCCAAACAATAACAGTGAACACAGCGAATACTTTTTCAGTTACGGTTACCAATGCAAATGGATGCAGTGGAAGCAGTTCAATTGTAACGACCATAGGTAATGCCCTAACTCCAACTATTTCAACCACCGGTTCAACTACTATTTGTCAGGGAAATTCAGTTTCACTTGATGCAGGAAACGGATTCAGTACTTATAGCTGGTCGAATGGATCAACCACACAAACTATAATTGTAAACTCGGCAGGAAATTATTCGGTTAATGTAACCAACGCAAATGGGTGCACCGGGGTTTCAAATACTGTTGTAACAACGGTAGCCGATACACCTGTAACCAGTGCTTCGATATTCCCTAATCCGGTGTGCAGCGGCGAAACAGTAAATGCAAATGCCTCAGGAGATACCACATGGATATTTGAATGGAATCCGGGTGGAGTGCTTGGTAAATCGGTAACACTTACACCTGCAACTTCAACAACCTATACTTTGATGGCAACAAACAGTAATAATTGTTCTACTTCATTTGAAGTGTCGGTAGCAGTATTGTTATTACCGGCTGTTCCAACTATTACGCAAGCTGGCGGAATTTTAACAGCCAATTCATCAGTGGCAACAGCTTACCAATGGTTGTTGAATGGTACTTCAATTAACGGTGCTACTAATTCATCGTATAGCGCCGGAGCACAAACCGGAAATTATACTGTAGTAATTGCAGACTCAATGGGTTGCGGGAATGAATCTGCTATATTCAATTATATTGGCGATGGCATTTCAACAATGGAACAAGTTTCAATTTATGTTTATCCCAACCCATTTGTTGATTTTCTATCAGTTGAAAATCTAAAAGGCGAAAATGAAATTGTGTTGCTGAATGTTGAGGGCGAAATAGTTTTTAAGAAAACAGTAACATCTGAAAATGATTTAATAAATACTTCGGAACTGTTGCCTGGTTTTTATTTGTTGAAAATAAATTCTGAAAAAGAAATCAGTAACCGGGTTGTAGTGAAACATTAAGAAAATCTGACGAAGAAGATTTAAAAAGAGTTGAGAATTTTCTCAGCTCTTTTTATTTAAGTACCTGTTTAAGGTAAATTATATTTTCGTTGGAGCATATAAATTTCCTGTTCAACTTTTCATTAAAGTATTTCACCAACATTGGTTTTTAATTGGCTTTTAGTTGGTATTGTTTTGTATTCACAAAATCCTAAAAACAATGAGAAAAAGCCTGCTACTGATTTTAGTTGGAATAACAATGATAGTAAGTGGCTTGTTGTTTTCAACAAGCAATTTAATTGGTGATACATCGGGACCCAATAGCGGTAAGTGTGGAGCACCGAGTGATAATTTTACTAATTGCACATCGTGCCACAATGGATCAACTACTGTTGCCACAGGGTGGATTACATCTGATATACCGGCAAGCGGATATATTCCAGGAACAACTTATACAGTTATTGCAACAGCAACTTATGCAGGCCTGGTAAGATTTGGATTTCAAATTTGCCCTCAGAATACAAGCGGAATAAAACTTGGAACATTGGTGTTAACAAGTACCACTACTACTCAATTAGTTGGAAGCGGTAAATATGTCGAACACAAATCGGCAGGTACTACTGGTACTACCGGATACCATACCTGGACTTTTAATTGGATTGCACCAGTTGCCGGAAGCGGACCGCTCAATTTTTACGGTTCATTTAATTGTGCTAATAACAATGGAGGCGAAAGTGGCGACCACATATACAATTCAATATTATCAGTTGTGGAAGGTGGTTGTTCATTAAGTACAACTGTAACAGCTAATGGCCCGACAACATTTTGCGCCGGTGGAAGTGTAACACTCAACGCAGGAAGCGGCTTCGCAACTTATCACTGGTCCAATAATGCATCAACACAAACAATTAATGTAACTGCTTCAGGAACTTATAATGTAACGGTTACAAACAGTACAGGATGTTCTGCTGTAGCTTCATCACCGGCAATCGTAGTTAATTCAGCACCAACAATTCCGGTAATAACTCC
>JAHEZG010000253.1 GCA_023251195.1 Chitinophagaceae bacterium
AGTATAACAAATCAGATTCTTTTCTCAGCCGGAAATCTATTTCGGGTAATGCGCTCGAAGCATTGATAGGTGCTGTTTACCTCGATCACGGATACAATGGAGCGAAACAATTTATCATGCGCAAGTTAGTGGCGCAGCACATGGATATTGAAGACCTCGAAACTTCTGAATTCAACTACAAGAGTAAAATTTTAGAGTGGGGACAGAAGAACGATGTGAAAATTGATTTCGTAGTGCTCGACGAAAAGCGAACACACCGTCACAGCTTATATAAAATCGCTTTGATGGTTGACGGAAATGAATCAGGTATCGGCGAAGACACCAGCAAAAAAAACGCAGAGAAGAAAGCTGCGAAAGAAGGTTTTGCTAAACTTGGTATAAAAGAAAAAGGTTAATACAAATAACCGCTGAGTTGCGTTGAGTTTATCGCAGTGTAACTCTGAGTTTTTCATCGTGAAACTCGGTGTAGTATTTACTCTGAGTTACTCAGTGGTTAAAAATTAATTCCTTTTCACCGCCAGATAATAAACCGGTGCACCAAGTGCAACTATCAGCAAACCACTTCCTGTATTAAATGTTTTTGTGTAGAGCAGAATAATACAAATACTGAGTGCAAGTACGATGTAGAGAATCGGCATCAATGGATAACCAATCACTTTGTATGGTCGCTCGGCATTTGGTTCGCGACGGCGAAGAATAAAAATGCCTGCGATGGTTACAATGTAAAACAGCAGGGATGCAAAAGTGGTATAGTCGAGTAAGTCGCCGTAAGTGCCGCTGAGGCAGAGCACACTCGCCCAGACAGCTTGTATCCACATGGCAAAAGCTGGCACACCGTTGTTGTTCAGTTGTTCGGCTTGTTTAAAAAATAAACCATCCTTTGCCATTGCATAATACACCCGACCACCGGCGAGAATAATTCCATTGTTGCATCCAAAAGTTGAAACCATAATCAGCGCCGCCATTATATACACAGCCACATTGCCAAAAATGAGAGAAGCTGCAGCAGTACCAACTCTGTCGGTTCCTGCTCCGGCAAACTGAATTCCCTGCCCGATAATATCAGTTGCATGGGCTGTTCCTTTCAATGGCAGAAGTGATAAGTAAGACACATTAGCCAGCAAGTATAAAACTGTTACAATCCCGGTTCCCATAATTAAACTGCGTGGAATATTTTTTTGCGGCTCGCGAACTTCTCCAGCAATAAAAGTTATGTTGTTCCAGGCATCACTGGAAAACAACGAACCGATAATGGCTGTGCCGAGTGCAAGCACCAATGCAATTCCTGAAATGTGTTCCACAATCCAATTGCCGCCAGCATCTTTAAAAGTGGTTTGTGCATTCCACATATCACTGAAATTGCTGAACAATGTTTGATGCTGAAGTCCGATTAAAATTCCCATTACAATTAAAAGTGCAAGCGCCAGCAGTTTCGCTGAAGTGAAAATGGTTTGAATCATTTTTCCGTTCTGTATTCCTCTGGAATTTATATAGGTGAGAAACACAATCAACGCAATGGCAAACAACTGGCTCGCTGCAATTTTCACCGGACCAATCACAAACAAAATATTATCTGGACTGAGTGCCGGAAAAAATACCGCACTGTATTTTGCAAACGCAACAGCCACTGCGGCAATCACGCCGGTTTGTATCACGGTGAAAACTGTCCACCCGTACAGAAACGAAATAAATTTTCCCCATGCCCTTTCAATGTACACAAACTGACCACCGGCTTTCGGCATCATGCCTGCAAGTTCGCCGTAACACAAGGCGGCCATCATAGTAATGGCGCCACTTAATATCCATAAAAATAAAAGCCAACCGGCACTTCCAATTACGCGACTCATATCGGCGCTCACAATAAAAATTCCAGAGCCAATCATGGAGCCGGCCACCATCATGGTTGCATCATACAACCCAAGGGAGCGTTTCATTTCATGTTTGCTTTCTGAATCAATTGGTTTGATTTCTTCCATGCACAATTATTTTTTTGAAATGTAATGCTTGAAGTTTGCTGGCTGATGAAAAATTTTTAACAATAAAATATACCCGATTAATAGTATAAGCTCACTGAAAAAAATGCACCCCCTATCTTTTAACAATAGTATCAATCACATTCGGATTGCCATTATTATCATAAAACCCAAGATAATAAGTGCCGGGTTTTGTCTCCTTGAAATTATATGTTCTTTTAAAAGTTATTGTAGAATTAGTGCACCCCTCACCTTTCATTGCCTGTGCTTTACATCGTAATTTATATTTGTGCTGCTTCCTTCCATTGTTTCTTTTATATGGATGAAACTAAAACAATCATCAGTTCCAAAACAATAAAATAAATCCCGAATAATTTTCTTCACTAAACCATTTTAATGTGTTTCAACAACCGAAACACCTGATTCAGAAACAATGCGGTAGTTAGAATATTTCTTGCAACCAATCTCAAAAAAGGTTAATAAAAAGAGCAGGAAAAAATATTTTCTCATGAGGTAAATTTAATTTGCAAATAAATTTTTTATCCAACTTATTGTCTCCTTTCTATTCTTAAAAGAACATTCGGAAATTAATACCAATGAACCATTCACCGAATGAACAATTAACTTCTTCAGCGCTTGCTTCACCAACTCCAAAACTTTAGGTTTGACACAATCAAAATAAATTATAGATGGCATTCGAAAAATTATTCCGCAAAAAACCTGTTACACAATTGCTCGAAGAAGTAAAACTCGGACAGCACGAATCAGAACACAATCCATCAATGGATACTGGTGAAGTTGCGTTAAGCCGAACACTTCGCGTGCGCGACCTCACTGCTTTTGGAATTGCCGCCATCATTGGTGCCGGAAGTTTCAGTTCAATGGGGATGGCTTGTTACAGCGGCGGACCTGCTGTAATTTTTCTTTTCATCATCTGCGCCGTGGCGTGTGGTTTCACTGCTTTGTGCTATGCAGAATTTGCATCGCGTGTTCCGACTTCGGGCAGTGCTTATACTTATTCTTATGTTGCCTTCGGCGAAATGTTTGCGTGGATTATTGGTTGGGCTTTGCTGATGGAATATTCAATCGGAAATATTTATGTCGCATTTGCGTGGAGCGGATATTTTACAAATCTCATTGGAGCAATTGGTTTGCACATTCCGGAATGGCTCACGATAAATTATACTGCAGCGCATCAGGCGGCACTGAAAAATGTGGCTGGCGAAGGACTCACTGCATGGACAATTGCGCCGATGATTGGCAATCTGAAAATCATTTTTGATTTGCCTGCTGTAATTGTGAATGGACTCATTACATGGCTGGTTTATGTGGGCGTAAAGGAGTCGCGCAATTTCAGTAACACCATGGTGGCGATAAAACTGATTGTAATTATTTTGGTTATAGTGGTCGGATGTTTTTATGTGGACATTGATAACTGGACTCCCTTTATGCCCAATGGATTTGGTGGTGTGATGAGCGGAGTTGCTGCAGTATTTTTTGCTTACATCGGTTTCGATGCCGTGTCAACGCTTGCCGAAGAAAGCAAAAATCCGCAGCGCGATTTGCCACGAGGAATGATTTACTCATTGGTGATTTGTACTGTGCTCTATATCATACTTTCATTGGTGCTTACCGGAATGGTGAAATATAATTTGCTTGGTGTGAGTGACCCGCTTGCCGAAGTTTTTAAAATCACAGGAGTAAAGTGGATGTTGTTTATTGTTTCCATTGCAGCTGTGGTGGCAATGACGAGTGTGCTTTTAGTTTTTCAAATGGGACAACCACGAATCTGGATGAGCATGAGCCGCGATGGATTGTTGCCAAAAAGATTTTCAAGCATTCATCCGAAATATAAAACTCCTGCATTCGCAACGATCATCACAGGATTGGTAGTTGGTGTTCCGTTATTTTTTACTGACGAAAATTTTGTGCTCGACTTCACCAGCATCGGAACTTTGTTTGCGTTTGTATTAGTGTGTGGAGGTGTGTTGATGCTTCCACGAAAAGAAAAGACTTCCTCCAATTCATTTCAACTTCCGTACATCAATGGAAAATATATTGTTCCTGTTTTAATCGCTGCCGCTTTTTCGTTTCTCTATTATCAGTTTCCGGAGTACTTCAAAAGTTTACTGAATGTAAATGCAGAGAATGCTGCTCAGGATATTCCAATGCTTGTGTTCATAGCGCTTTGTGGAGTGATGGCAGTTTTTTCTTTCCTTAAAAACTTCTCGCTCATTCCAGTGCTCGGAGTTTTATCGTGTTGCTACCTGCTTACAGGCATGGCTGTTTCCAACTGGTCGTGGTTCGCCATCTGGTTAGTTATCGGGTTGGTGGTTTACCTTCTTTATGGATACAGGCATAGTAAGTTGAATAAGGCTTAATCTTTTTTTAAAACTTTTTTGCACAATCAAAATTCCTGTATTTCATTTGCACTATTAACCATTTGGTTAAACAATGCAGTTAAACAAGAAAGTTAAAGTAGAACAAGGGGCAGAGCAGAAAATCATTGCTGCCGCGCGCCGCATCTTCCAACGCAAGGGAATGGCTGGTGCTCGCATGGAAGAGATTGCAGCAGAAGCAGGAATCAATAAAGCATTGTTGCATTACTACTTCCGCTCGAAGGAAAAATTATTTCAGGTAATCATGATGGAAGCAAAGGGTCAGATGCTTGGTCGGCTTCATCCCATACTTGGCAGTGATGCTCCTCTGTTTGAGAAGATTGAACTATTTGTGGAGAGTTACATCAGCTTCGTGACAGAGAATCCCTTTCTCCCGGGCTTCATCCTTCACGAAATCAATCGTCATCCTGAAAAACTGGTGAATGAAATTTCAAGTGGTGCCAAGCGACCGAACCTTTCCAAATTTTTTCAGCAGGTAGAAACAGAAATAAAAAAGAAAAACATCATCGCTATTCAACCCGAACAATTATTCATGAACATGCTTTCCATGTGCGTGTTTCCGTTCGTTGGGCGACCAATGCTACAGACTGTATTAAATGTGACCGACAAAAAATTCAATCAGCTTTTGGCTGACCGCAAAAAAGAAATTCCTGTTTTTATCATCAACTCAATTAAACGATGAGTCAACAATTTTCACGCAAAGACGCAAAGGAGCAAAGAAATTTTAGAGGAGGATTTTTTTGTTTATTTATTTTTTCACTTTTCACCTTTCACTTTTCGTTTGCGCAAACCATTTCCCTCGACGAGTGTTACACCGCAGCGGCAGAGCATTATCCCACTGCATCACAAACAACATTGTACCAGCAAATTGCTGCTTTACAATCGAAGAATCTGCAAACTGCTTTTCTTCCACAGGTGCAGTTGAACGGACAGGCAGTGTATCAGTCGCCGGTTGTAACAGTTCCGATAAAAATTCCGGGAGTAGAAATTCCCGAACAAAATCATGACCAGTACAAAGTAACCGTTGATGCAAGTCAGTTGATTTATGATGGAGGGTTGGTGAAAAAGCAAAATGAAATTTTGCAACTCAATTCACAGGTACAGCAACAGCAAGTGCAGGTTGATTTATACAAAGTGCGCGACATGGTGTTGCAGGCATACTTCAATGTGTTGCTGTTGAATCAGCAGAAAGAAATTTTACTGTTGCAGAAAAGCACCTTCGATAAAAAACTGCAGCAGGTAAATTCAGGAATCAAATTCGGAACGGTGTTACAGTCGCAGGCAGATATTATCAGCGCACAAAAAATCAGCATTGACCAAAATGTTGCCGAGATTGA
>JAHEZG010000254.1 GCA_023251195.1 Chitinophagaceae bacterium
AAAAACCCGATGGAGATGCACTGGGTTCAGCATTGGCCTTGTATCATTTTTTCTGCAAGCTCAATCACACAGCAGTAGTAATTTCTCCAACAGATTAGACGAATTTTTTACAATGGCTCCCTGGTAACGATTCGGTCATAAATTTTGAGCATAATCCTGATGCTTCAAAAGAATGGGCATCCAATGCCGAATTAATTTTTTGCCTTGATTTTAATAAACTGTACCGGATAAATTCTCTTGGCGATTTGTTAGGTAAAGCAGCTGCACCAAAAATTTTAATTGATCACCACCTGGAACCCGATGCTTTTGCAGATTATGAGTTGTGGGATGTAGAAAAATCTTCAACCTGCGAATTGATTTATGACTTTATTGAAATGATGGGAAGAACTGATTTAATTGATTCAAATATTGCAACTTGTTTGTATGCCGGATTACTTACAGATACCGATCGGTTCAGAATACCACGAACTACTCCCAGGGTACATCAAATTACTGCTGCCTTATTAGAAAAAGGAGTTGATCATACCAGGGTTTACAATGAGATTTATGAAACATTTTCAGAAAACCGGTTGCGCTTTTTTGGTTTTTGTATGACCAAGTGCATGACTGTTTTGCCCGAATTTCACACAGCAATACTGGCAATTGAAGGAGAAGACATCAGGCGATATCATATATCAACCGGCGACACCGAGGGGCTGGTTAATTATCCGATGATGATAAATGATGTGTGGATGACTGCAATAATTATTCAACGGCCTGATCAGGTAAAACTATCGTTTCGCAGCAAGGGTGATATTGATGTAAACCGACTGTGTAAAGAATACTTTCAGGGTGGCGGACATAAGAATGCCGCCGGAGGAAAGAGTGATGTTTCAGTAGCTAAAACCAAAGAAAAATTACTTTCTATATTAGCCGCCCAAAAATTTAATTTAAATCTCGCATGAACATTTCAGTAGTTTCAAAATCATTTACAAGTTGTGTGGCATTGGCTGCATTGCTTTCTTTTCAGGCGTGCAACAGCGGCGAAAATGTTTCGGGTTATTCAACCTCAGCAAACGGGCTGGATTACAAAATCATTACTGACAATAAACAACCAAAAGCAAAAGTGGGTGATTATGTTCAGTACTATTCTACCATCCGCACTACAAAAGATTCGGTTCTTTTTACAATCAGCAAATCAGCAACACCTGAGTTGGGAATGGTTGCCGCACCAAAAGAAAAGGGTGATCCGATTGAAGTATTAACCTTGCTTGGCAAAGGGGATAGCGTTTCGTGTTTAATTCCAGCCGAAACATTTTTTAAAAATGTTCAATTACCGGCTCCTTTAAAACCCGGAGATAAAATAAAACTCGAATTAAAAATTGCCGATGTATTTCCGAAAGCTGATTATGAATCCAAGATGGCTGAAATGGCAGCACAAAAAAATGCAATGGCTGAAGCAGATGCGTTGAATTATATAAAAGCAAATAACCTGAATGCACAAAGGTTGCCGAGCGGAATGTATTATGTAGTTGAAAAACCGGGCACAGGTGCACAACCTGAAAACAATAAAAATGTGAAAGTAAATTACCATGGTACATTGTTTAACGGAACTGTATTCGATTCATCATTAAAACCGGGAAGAACTCCATTTGAATTTATATTGGGGCGTGGTCAGGTAATTAAGGGATGGGATCAGGGAATACCATTATTTAAAGTTGGTGGTAAAGGAAAATTAATTATTCCTCCGGCAATGGGTTATGGCGAGCAAGGCCAGGGAGAAATTCCACCAAATAGTTGGTTGGTTTTTGACATTGAAGTTTTAGGAGTTTCTGATGCACCGGGTAAATAACTAAACTGCACAAATCAATAACAGAAAATAAATTCATATAAAATTTAAGATGAACAAAAAAAAATCACTATTCATTTTCTCCGGAATACTTGTTTTTGCTGTGTTGCTAATTGCATTAATAACTGCTATTGGCACTGGTCAGGGGGGGGGATTTAAAAAGCTTCCTTCAGGAATTGAATATAAAATTGTTATAAATAAATCAAAAGTGAAAGTGCAGCAAGGGCAATTAATGCAAGCCTTTATTACCTATAAAACCGAAAAGGACTCGGTTGTGTTTTCAACTTACAGTTCGCCTAAAAAATCAACTGTATTCCCCGTGGAAAAGCCTGAGAACATTGGCGACATGAATGAAGCCATGTTGTTGCTTGGTGCAGGCGATTCAGCAATTTTTTACCTGCCATCCGATAGTATTTTTAAAAACAATGCAAAGCGACCTGCGTTTGCCGGTAAAGGATCTTACATACATGTTGGCATTCGGGTAGATACAATAATGACCAAAGAAGATTTTTCAAAAATGGCTGATATAAAAGCAGAAGAGCAAAAATTGATTGACGATGAACTGATAAAAAAATATTTAGCAGATAACAATCTGAAAGCGGAAAAAACAGCAGATGGTTTGTATTGTGTAATTGAAAAGCCGGGCACTGGTCCAACTGCTAAACCGGGAAACAATGTTTCAGTTTTATATACCGGAAAATTATTGGATGGAGTCATTTTCGATTCATCGGAAATGGGAGGTGGTGAGCCATTTAAAGTTAAACTTGGCGCAAACTCAGTTATAAAGGGTTGGGAGCAGGGACTTTTATTTTTTAATAAAGGAGCAAAGGGCTTGTTGCTGATTCCTTCTTATCTTGCCTATGGCGATCATGAATATCCCGGTCGTATTCCGGCTAACTCGGTGTTAGTTTTTAATATTGAAGTAACCAACATAAAATAAAAATTTTCGGTACATTTTTTTCTTACTCAACAGCTCAAAAAATAATTAAATGAAAAAAAAATTTCTGCTAATCATCTTCCTGCTACCATTAATCGCATCTGCGCAACAGAAGTACAAAGATTTTAAAACCACTGCAAGCGGTTTAAAATACAAAGTGATTGAAGACAAAAAAGGGGCTAAATCACAAATGGGTTTTATGATTAAAATATTTTTAACCTATTCAACCGAAAAAGATTCGGTGGTGTTCTCATCAAAAATGATTGGCGAAGGTGCCGAACTAAAAATTGATAAACCTCAATATAAAGGTGACCCAATGGAAGGATTTGCGTTAATGGGAGCAGGTGATAGCATGTTGTTTCTCGTTCCATCTGACAGTATGTTCAAAGGCGGTGCAGGCCGCCCGGCTTATGCAACTCCGGGTTCATATTTGAAATTGGGTGTGCGAATGCTCAGTTCCATGTCGCAGGCTGATTATGATGCTGCAAAAATGAAAGAGGCTTCGGGTCAGATTGCAATTGATGATAATATTATTCAGCAATACATTAAAGACAAAGGGTTAACTGCTCAGAAAACTGCTACAGGTTTATATTATGTTACTGAAAAACAAGGTGATGGAGATAAAGTAGTTCCCGGAAAAAAAGTAACTGTAAACTACACAGGGAAATTAACCAACGGAACTATGTTTGATTCATCATTGAATCCGGGAAGAGAACCATTTTCATTTACAATCGGACAACACCAAGTGATTACCGGTTGGGATGAGGGAATTGCATTATTCAATGTTGGTGGAAAAGGTACATTGTTGATTCCATCGGCCCTTGGCTATGGATCACGCGGTGCTGGTGGCTCTATTGGCCCGAACAGTGTATTAATTTTTGATATTGAGGTATTGAAAGTTGAATAATAATGTGACAGCATAAAATGCAAAACGCCCTTCAATTTTTTTGAAGGGCGTTTTCTTTTTAATGCCTTTGAAAAAATTATTCTTTCACAATTCTTACCACTTTCACCACATCCATATCATTGCGGATGGCTACAAAATAAATTCCGTTGTAAAGATTTGAAAGATCAAGTGTGGTAATGCTTCCGTTTGCCAATTCAGATTTCAGGGCAGTTTGTCCGAGAATGTTTTTTACTTCAGCTACAAGCAATTTACTTTCTGAAGGCAAACTGATTTTTAAAAAATTATGAGTAGAAGTAGGATAAATAGAAATTTCTGAAGAAGGTTTTATTTGACTTACACTGCTTGGAAAAACTGTAGCGACCACCTGCCCCGAAAACAAATGCACTGTGCAATGAAAATTATAAGCACCTTCAACCACTACCACATAACTATGTGCGGGTAATACGCCATGGTATTGAAAAGTATCGGCACCTGCGGGCACTGATGTTGATTCAAGAGGGTGCGACATGAAATCGCCCATCCAGGTTATAGTATCGCCAACTGTTACATTCAACTGATTCGGTGAGTAATTCATTCCGAAACTTCCACCGAAATTAATAATGTGATTGGTGGCAAATGCTCCAAAGCTTAACAGAACGAACGAGAGTACAAGAGTAATTTTGGATTTCATGACTATGGAATTTATGGGTTGCAATTTTAGTTCTCATTTGTACGCAAATTCTGTTCCGATAGTTTTTCCTGCCAACATTGGAAGTTAAACTGTACAACCATTGTTCATTTACTTTGCGCCTACCAAGCAAAAGACGAAGTTCTATCAATGAAAATTACCGGGCAATTAGTTGACATCCGCAAACGAGAAATATTTCCTGCTGAAATTATTGTGGAAGAAGGAAAAATAATTTCCATTAAAAGAGTTGAAACAGCAGATGATAAATTTATTCTTCCCGGATTTATTGATGCGCACATTCATATTGAAAGTTCGATGCTCATTCCATCAGAGTTTGCGCGACTTGCAGTAATTCATGGAACAGTTGCGACAGTTAGTGACCCACACGAGATAACAAATGTGATGGGAGTGGAAGGAGTGGAGTACATGATTGCAAACGGAAACAAAGTTCCGTTCTGGTTCTATTTCGGTGCGCCTTCGTGTGTGCCTGCAACTGGTTTTGAAACTGCAGGGGCACAATTGGATTCAACCGCAGTAGAAAAATTATTGCAACGAGATGATATTAAGTACCTGACTGAAATGATGAACTGGCCGGGCGTTTTGTTTGATGATGAAGAAGTGAAAAAGAAAATTGCCGCTGCACATAAATTGAATAAACCTGTTGATGGACACGCACCGGGATTAACAGGTGAACAAGCCATAAAATATATAAGCGCCGGAATAAGCACCGACCACGAATGCTTTACTTATGAAGAAGCAAAATTCAAAGCAGAACACGGAATGAAAATTCTGATTCGCGAAGGAAGCGCTGCGAAAAATTTTGAAGCATTGATTCCATTGCTGAAAGAATTTCCGGAACTGATACTATTTTGTTCGGATGATAAACATCCGAATGATTTAGTAGTTGGTCACATAAATGAATTGGTGAGTCGAGCGGTGAAAAGGGGATATGATTTATTTGATGTGTTGCGTGCTGCGTGTTTAAATGTGCACACTCATTATAATCTCGAACATGGATTATTGCGTGAATGTGACAGCGCTGATTTTATCTTAGTAAATGACCTGAAAGATTTTAAAGTATATCAGACTTTTATTCGCGGAGATTTGGTTGCTGAGGATGGAAAATCATTTATCAAAAGCATTCCGGAAAAAAACATTAACAATTTTAATTGCATTGAAAAACAACCCAATGATTTTAAACTGAAATCAAACGGTAATAAAAACATCAGAGTAATTGAAGCGCTCGAGGGTCAGCTAATTACCAATGAAATTACTGTTGATGCAAAAACTGAAGATGGATTTTTAGTGAGTAATGTTGAGTGTGATATTTTAAAACTTACAGTTGTGAATCGTTATAACAATGCTCCTCC
>JAHEZG010000255.1 GCA_023251195.1 Chitinophagaceae bacterium
TGTATTCAAGTGATTATTTTATCACGAAATTGTCAACATTTTATGAATGATTTTGAAGGCTGTATTATAAACTATGGTTTGTCTTTTTATTTATGGCATTCATTGAATATTGAAACAGTAATTGTTTTATAAAATTTGTGGCCGGCAATGACCTGTAATGGGTATCAGTGCGACAGGAAAAATTAATTACAGGGTGATGATATATTATTCACCTAAACCATTTTTTTAATCAGTGACCCTTCGATTTTACTGATAGCGACAAGATATATTGGTTACAGCCACCAGATATATTGATTATAGGGACTCGATTTACAGATTACAGCTACCTGATATATTAATTATAGAGACACGATAAGCAGATTATTGCTACCTGATATGTTGATTATGCAGACACGATATACAGATTACTACCAACCGATATGTTGATTATTGTAACACGATATATTAATTACAGCAACCCGATATATTGATTAGTGTTTGTTTTTTATAGTTTTTTTGAAAATGGTAAGTTTAAGGTGATGGCTGAGCTTATTTAAAATGTTTTCAGCAACATTTAAAAACCCGTGTTTGTGTTGCTGTGGAGCACATTCAGGAAAAGCCTGAGTACAACACCGGTTGGTTATATTTGTTTATGCAATGAAAATGTGGAACAATAAAAATTGTTATTAATTAAAATGAGAGATGAAATAAAAAACAAGACTGAAACCGTTTGTTCCGCTATGGCGGAATTGTTCCATTGCAAATGGAACTCATTTATTGGAACTCGGTTGCAAACCGAGCACAACGGTAAATTTGAAAGCGACCTAAAACGAGCGGGTGTTTATTTAATACGGGTTGATACAAAGGCTGCTACTTACCGTAACACAATCATATCTATAAAAGATTAACCAATGAAAAAAATACTTTTCATTTTTAGTTTTTCGCTTTTAGTTTTACTTTCAAAGGGGCAGAGCTATCAAAACTATCAGTGGCAAGGTTTTGAGCCGGGAATATTTTGTTCCGATACTATGTCGCTTGAATGCGATGTTGAACATTTTGCAGTTGATACAGGAAGAAACACACTTTGGATAATCGGTGATTTTAATGGTGCCGATACTACACATTCGCCCGGCATAGTTGGATATAAAAATAATGAGTTTGTTAAGTTTCCGGGAATAACTGATTCAGTTCAAAATGGAAATGATTACCTGATTTATAATGGAAATATGGTGACATGCGATCAATATGGAGTTTATATAATCAGGATGGATTCACTCATTGTCACACAGATTGGAACCTTTCCAACTTCACTAAATTGGGGTGGAACCCACTTGGTAGAATACAATGGAGATTTATATGTGGGTGGTCAGTTTACAGCTATTAAAGGTCCAACAGGAGGGTGGGTAACATCATGGAGTATAGCACGATGGGATGGAACGCAATGGAATCCTCTTGGAAGCGGGTTAGTAGGCAGTCCTTGGGTGAATGATCTGATGGTTTTTCAGAATAAACTGATTGTCGGAGGGACTTTCGATATAGCCGGTGGAATAGATGCATGGAATATTGCTGCATGGGATGGTGCTAACTGGAGTAATCTTTGGACTGGGAACGGCGGATATGGCACTAATAAGGACAATGGAAATCATCAGGGAGCGTATGTAAGAGACCTTGAACTATTCCAAAACAATTTGTACATCATAGGAGATATAGATTCAGTTTGTGGCATACCTGCTCACATCGCTTACTGGAATGGAACTAACTGGACAGGGACGAGTTATCCTTTACATGCAAAATTATTTAAATCATTTTTGAATCATTTGATTGTATTTACCAATGAAAATGCACTTCAAATTGATTGGTGGGAAAATAATCAAATGATACCTGTTGATTCTATGTTTGATCAGGTTTATATCGGAGCAATGGAAACATTTAATGATACATTTTTTTTATCAGGAGGGTTTCTCTCATCGGGAAGTACACCTCTTTTCCGGCTTGCAAGATTAGTTTATGACAGCACAAATGTTGGAGTAAAGCAATTAATAATGGATAATGAACAATTAATCATTTATCCGAACCCTGATGATGAAAAACTTTTTATCAGCAATAAAAAAAATAGCAGTGAGGCATCGGTTAAGGTGTTCAACTACACGGGGCAATTGGTTTATGAAAAAACAAACTTTAAAGATGAAGCAATAGATACAAAGCAGTTGAGTAATGGAATTTATTTACTTAGGTATTCAACTGATAATTATTTTTCATCGGTAAAGTTTGTGGTGCAGCATTGAGAACATTCGCTTTCGTGGGTTGAATACGGAACTCAAACTAATATGGAAACCTGAATGATGCTCAGCTGAATATTTTTCTGATAATCTGATAGTCGAGGTAGTAAATCATCTTTAGTGCAATGGTATTTCCTGCTGGAAGCTTTAATGTGTTTTGAAAATTATCGAAGTAGTTGTGGGTGATTTGCTGGTCTTCGTTCAGTGAATTTACTTTCCAGATTATATTCAGAAAACTACCAGGGGCAAATTGCCAGGCATATACCACATCCACATTCCATGCATTGAAATTGATATCGTAGTTGCCGGTGAAATTTGTTTCGGTTACATTGCCATCATCTTCGAGGTTATAAAACTGTAAGTACTTTATTTCGGTCCAGTAATGCCGTGCGTGGGCTGATAAATTCATGTGCGGAGTAAAAAGTAACTGCATGTAAAAATCATTTGATACCGTGCGCGAATCTCTGCGGCCCATAATTACCTGTGCCGAAGAATCAATGTAAGAAACAAATCCCCAATTGCTGTGATCGAAAGTGTAGTTGATATTAATTCCGAGGTTTAGCCAGTTGGTTGCCTGCCATTGAGGGCTTAACGAAGCACCCACCAGCGGATCTTTAGGCTGTGGTGATTCGGCCCACTCAACCGATGCTGTTAGTGTAAATGGTTTGCGGTTAACGGTTGTTATGCTTTGATTGATGTATACCCAGGGAGCATGTCGGAATTTTTCTCCTTCCACACGAGGTTCGTAATAATCAAAGTACCAGAATGGTTTTGATTGAATGTAAGTAGAGAATGACCAGAATTTTTTGGTTGTGAAATCTCCTCCTGTATTAATATTTAAATCATAATAATCGCCGGTTGAATATTTGTTGCTGTAATTATTTCCCCAGTACCAGTTCCAGTTTAAAATGCTGCCATGCTGATCGTTTTCAACATATTTTATTCCAATGAAATGTTGCATCAAATCAGTTTCGCCGTTTATTCCTAAATCGTTTGAATTGTAAAATGGGGTTATTCCTTTTTCAAATAAATCAAAACGAAACTTGCCGCTGATTTTTGAGAACCCCAGAAAATACACTGCACCTTGTGATAGCGAATCGCTTAAAGAGTTATCAAACAAATGCGAGTATTTTCCTTTTCCATAAAAACCATAATTATTTTTTTTGTCTTTGATGGTAAAATCAACAGCGCTCACATTGGCATCTCTTCCGCTTGCCTGCCTGATAACATCGGTATTAATAAAACTTATTTCAGAATTGTTTTTTAAAGTTTGATTGAACACCAGTACATTGTAATTGGTGAGCACTCCGGTTTGAATTTTTCTTTTTGAACCATCATTTACATTTTCAATTTCGGCATACGAAGGAGCTTGTACTGCATTGAGTACTCCTATTCCTAAACCGGTTTTGGTGCGGCCCGATATTTTAGTTGCATTGTACAATTGTGCCTGCGTGGGGTTTGAAATAATTTTTTCTCCATCCAGCAATTCAAAATAAGGCCGGTAAAAATTTTCGGGCATCCCTCCTATTCTTCTTGAATAAAAAATTTCACCTATCTGAAACAGGTCGGTTCCCTCAGTAAAAAAAGGTCGCTTCTCATCATACTGAATTTCGAAAGGAGAAAGATTAAGTACTGTGTTATCTGATTGTACCTGTCCGAAATCCGGAATCAAAGTAGCATCGAGCGTAAAACTTTCGTTAATACCGAGTTTCAAATCCATACCGCCACTGTAACTGTATGAATTGTTGTATTCAGTAGGATTAAAACTTACGGGAGAGCGGTCGTAATAAGTGGCAATGTAGGGTGTGAGTGAAAGGCGAAATGGAGGATGTATATTTTCAATTCCGTTCAGCAACCCCCATTGTGCTACCACACCTGATTGTTTTGGATTTACCGGACTCCAGATAATGAACTCACCGCTTCGTTTTATGTATCGGGCAAATTGTAATCCCCATTGCTGAACAGGTTTGTTTGGAAAACGGATAGCTGAATAAGGAATTTTTATTTCAATGCTCCAGCCATCGGTATTAATTTTAGTTTTTGAATCCCACACGGCATCCCAGCTTTGATCCACATCATCATTTTTTATTCGCTCATCGGTTTGCACATTCGATGCGGTTACCCGAAAACGATATCCGCTTTGACCATCGAGGTATGTATCGAAGCCGGCCATAAAATAATCCTGGTCCATTCCCTGATCGCGCAACACCAAACTTCTTCCAATGTTTTCAGGATGATCGTCAAACATTTTTGCGCAGATGTAAATTGCATCGTCGTCGTAAATAATTTTTACTTCCGATTTATAGGTTGGCTGTTTACCGAATTGCGGCAGGTAGGTAATGAAGTCGTTTACTGAATTTATATTTTTCCAGCAATCTTCATTCAGGTCACCATCAATTTTAGGAACTAACGAAGTGTGAGCAGTTGAATATGTTTTTTTGTCAACTGCAAGCACAGCGCTTCCATTGATAAATGATGCTGTGGCCACGAGAAAAAAAACTAAATTGAAAATGTAAAATTTATTCATGCGCGTAAAGCGATTTCTTATTGAGAATAGTTACACAAATACAGGAAATAAAAAGAACAAGAAAAATCAGTCGATTAATTTATGCAGAATGTAAAACACAATGGCTGCAAGCCCAGCTGAAACAGGAATAGTTAGAACCCACGCCCAAATCAATTGCAAGGTAACTCCCCAGCGAACTGCCGAAATTCTTTTCGTTAATCCAACGCCTACAATGGAACCGGTGATGGTGTGAGTGGTTGACACCGGAATTTTAAAATGCTGTGTGCCAAATAAAGTTATGGCACCTGCAGTTTCAGCGGCGAAACCTTCGAACGGTGAAAGCTTGGTTATTTTTTGACCCATTGTTTTTACTATGCGCCATCCGCCTGATAAAGTTCCTAATGCAATGGCCGTGTAGCAAGCCAATGGTACCCATTCAGGAATGTGCTTGGTATCTGCAATCATTCCATTGGCCATCATAGCCGCGGCAATTATTCCCATTACTTTTTGAGCATCGTTTCCACCATGACCAAGGCTGTAAGCAGCAGATGATAAAAGCTGTAGCCGTCTGAATCTTTTATCAACTTTACTCGGACTGGAATGTTTAACAATGTGAAGTGTGATAATTGAAATTATATAACTGAGTATCATTCCTACAACCGGTGCAAGTACAATAAAATAAATAGTAGGCATCACTTTATCGTACTCAATGCAACCAAAACCACCGGCAGCAGCAATGCCCGCACCGGCAAAACCACCAATTAATGTATGTGATGATGATGAAGGTATTCCGCGCCACCAGGTAAACAGGTTCCAGATGATGGCGGCAATAAGTCCGGCACAAACAACAGTAAGTGTTACAAATTCAGGTTTTACAGTTTTAGAAACTGTGTCGGCTACTTTTAATTCAAATATCCAGTAGGCTATAAAGTTGAACATGGCTG